>NZ_JAUBTT010000049.1:41718-42407 GCF_036705125.1 Microcoleus sp. B7-D4 | reverse complement strand
AATACCATTACTTACTGGGCGTTGATATGGGATTTTAGGGTAAAAGTAAGAGACTTGCGATCGCAGGCAACAATTTACTGCAAGCTTCCACCAATGTCGCCGCACTAGGTAAACCAGCAATAGTCCCTTTCAAAATTTTCATTGCCGTTTTCCCCGTCTTTTGCATTGTGCTTTCTTGGGGATTTTTCCCTACTTCTGCCAAAGCTTTTACCTGCTCCAATGCTTCAGCTTTATCATCATCAGATAAATTAGTTTCAGCCTCGATCGCTGTTTGTAACTGGGTTAATAATTCTTTGATTCCCGATTCATCTGGTTTAGCAGAATCAGATAATTGATTAATTGTATTGGCAACAGTACCGCTGATATCACCTAAACTTAACGCTCCAGCACCGCTAGCGTTAACGGTTCCGCCTGTAATTTCTATTTTGCGACTTTGGTCGATTTGGTCACTCATAGCTTTACTCTCTGATGTGGTGTTCACTTCTATATTATTATAAATTACTCTTTCTGCGAAAGACATATTAAGTTTTCTTAAATATTCGATTTGTTCGCGATAGTCTTGGATTTTACTGTCTTTAACAGCGATTGCTTGGCGACAGTCTTGAATTTCCTTGTCTTTAACAGCGATTGCTTGGCGACAGTCTTGAATTTCCTTGTCTTTAACAGCGATTGCTTGGCGACAGTCTTGA
>NZ_JAUBTT010000049.1:0-41618 GCF_036705125.1 Microcoleus sp. B7-D4 | reverse complement strand
ATTTCTTTGTCTTTAACAGCGATTTCTAATTTGTGTCTTTGCTTTAATTCTCTAATTTTTGCTTCACACTTTTGTTTCAGCCGAGCCAGTTCTTCCTCATTTGACATAAACTAAAAAGAAATTTATTCTGGCTTGTTGTCTTGGCTGGAATTAATCACGATCGGATTTTTAGCTAACTTGACAGTCAGTTCTCTCAAAAAAGCTATTTCCTCACGATACGTCTCTATTTGAGCATCTTTTGCTTTAAGTTCGGCTTGATATCTTTCTTCGACTGCTTTTATAGAAAGTTGGTAGTATTTTAACAATTGATCTATAACTAATTGAAACAGTCCAGGTGAGTGAGGCAACTGATTAATATTAGTGGTAAGTTTGCTGCTGATTTCATCTAACTGCAATAATGCAGAATCATCGAAACTTTCCTCAGTGAAATTTAAGTTGCTATTACTCATATTGATACGCTCATAGCTTGGATTTCCGCTGTTACCAGAGTTTGACTAAAATTATAGCATTACTCACTTTGTCAGGAAGGGCGATCCTCTTCGAGGGCTGCGCTAACGGCAGGATCGGGCAACTCCTCGATCGTGTTCGCTGTTGTACCGTCATTATCTCCTAAACTTAATGATCCCGAACCGGTAGCGTTAATCGTTCCGCCTGAAATGTCAGCTTTGCGACTTTGGTCGATGTTATCGCTTGCGACTTTATTCTCTGCTGTAGATTGATTGTTAATGTTAATTATAGGGTTCGATGGCTGAGGCACGGTTGAAGGATTTATCAAATATTGACTAAACACTCCTTTCACAAAGTCTTGAAAGACACGGTAGTAATGTCTTTCTATTGCAATAATTTCATCTTTAGCTTTTAATCGCTCGGCTTGCCTTTGAGCTTCCAGCCTTGCTTGATAACCTTCGTCCCAATTCTGCTCGATTTTTGCCTTATCCGTTCCTTCGGGAACATTTAAAGTCAGTAAAACATCGTCTCCTTTTTTTTCAAATGCTTGAATTGAATCCGGCGTAATGTCGGGAAATTCTTGCATTAACTTTTGGAAAGCTGCGGTAAAAGCTTCGGGTTAATCCCATCTTTGAGCAGGATTTGCATCGTTGTCATAATCTTTTTATATAGTTTCTCGAAATCCCCCGGTTCAAAACACTTGGTAACATGGTGAGGGCGACGTTCGCGATCGTCAGTTCTCGGTTTGGCGTTTTCCAGAAGATAAACAAACCGACAGTCAACGCGATCGAGCTTTGTATTAGCGTCAATGTTCCAAGCTTCCAAACAAGCACCTGTAAAATAAGCGGCTGTAAAATCTGTTGCTAAGGCTTGAGTTTCAGTCAGGTTTGCGAATTGCAAATCAGCTTGATGCAAAGTTGCTTGGCTGAGGTTAGCCTGCTTAAGCTTAGCCTCGTTAAGATTAGCGTTTGTCAAGTTTGCTCCTTGGAGATTCGCCTGCTTGAGATTAGCCTTGTTGAGATTAGCGTTTGTCAAGTTTGCTCCTTGGAGATTCGCACCAACATAGGGTTTTTTGTAGCCGTTTCCAGCGATGAGTAATTCTCGGATGGAGGTATCAGCTAATATCGAATTACCGACTCGCGCGCGATCGAGTTTTTCTGTATTGCGGAAGCAAGTGCGAGTGAGATTGGCTGTTCTAAAATCTGTACTTTTGAGAGTTGCCTCAGTGAAATTGGCATCAGTTAAATCGACATTGCGAAAGCTAGTGCCACCTGTAGCGGCAAAGGAAATGGCGATCGTGCGAATCAATGCGTGTTTCTCATCCCCAGCCAGGACACGCCAAGCAATGTAAATACCTAGTCCTGTCGCTGCCACTGCCACTGCCACTACCCCTGCCACTGCCACTGCCACTGCCCCTTTCCATGTCCCTGCCACTAGCGCTGCCCCTGCCCCTGCCCCTGCCACTGCCCCTGCCCCTGCCACTGCCCCTGCCCCTGCCCCTGCCACTGCCCCTGCCCCTGCCACTGCCCCTGCCCCTGCCACTGCCACTGCCCCTGCCGCTGCCCCTAACGCCGCCCCTAACGCCACCCCTAACGCTGCCCCTAACCCTGCCACCCCTAACGCTACCCCTAACGCTGCCACCCCTAACGCTTCCACTGCCCCTGCCCCTGCCACTGCCCCTGCCACTGCCCCTGCCCCTGCCCCTGCCACTGCCCCTGCCACTGCCACTGCCACTGCCCCTCCCCCTAGACCTTGGCGGATAGTAGCTCTAAAGAAGATTGCCCAAACTATCAACACAGGCACACCGAAAATAATGATGAACTGTTTGATGTTATCTGGAGTGAAAAGAAGTGCTACCCAACAACTAGCAAAGCCTGAAATCAATCCCGATATTACTGATAGAAATAGCGAGATAGTTACGAGAAAAATTGTCCAGCGACGTTGCAGTCCAGCTTTGGCACGGGTGAAGTCAGCTTCTCTGAGGATGGCATTGGTGAAGTTTGCGCCTCGGATGTCTGCACCGATGAATTTTGCACCTGTGAGGTTTTGACCTTTGAAATTGCGGCCTCGGAGATTTTTACCGGAGAAGTCTTTGGGCATGACTTTACGCAGGGAGATAGTGGCTATTTTTTCATTGCGATGCTGTAGCGATGGCCCTGACAAAAATTTTACGGAATTGGATAAAAATCTAGCACAAAGGCAGGGATAGTTACAACCACTGACTTAGATACTTTTATTCATAGCTAATGTAAGTTCCTAAAAATTCTAGTTGATTCATCATTTCCTCCGCAGGCTTGCTACCAATCAAATTCAACAAACCGCGCAACTGTTCCCCTACAGAGTAACTTTGTCGCGGTGCAACAATAATGCCCGCATGACTCCCACCTACCGCGAGAAAGCTCCCGTGCAATCGACAGAAATCTCGACTATTAAAAGTATAAATAACTCGACCTTGCTCTGTTGCCCATATCAGTTGTTCCTCATCTATACGCCCTAAATTATTGGCATCTGAGACAGTCACCACATCAACCCCATTCTCTCGCAGGGCTTGCACGAATGCTTTTCTAAGCGTATCCTCATCCAAATATAAACGAATCAGGCTCATTAAAGATTCCCCGCCCTGTATTCGGCTTCCAAAAGCTGATATTCAGCTAATTCGGCGGCTAAATCTGCCTCAATTTCATCGCGGTTAGCATGATAGTAAGATAGCGCCGCATAAACCTGTGCTAAATCTAAATAGGGAATCTCTTGGAGTATTTCTTCTACACTCAGTCCTTGTTTATTCCAAACGGCAATTTGAGCAATAGAAATTCTGGTTCCCGCAATTCGGGGCCGCCCTCCACAGGTTTCAGGCGTACTGACAACCAGCGTGCCAATGTCGATCGCAGTTGTTGACATACTTACCTCTTAATAAAAACTCAAACCCGCCAAAATATCCTGTTGCGTCAGATTTAGTTACTGTTCTCAATTCTAACATCAGAAAATAGCGATCGCCCCCCAGCTTCTCCTTTCGGACGATCGCACTTATGGCATCAACCAACAGCAAACTCCGTAAATTTTCGTTTATAGGGATTGTGAAACCCTAAAACAATATCGCTTTTAGGAATTCCTGCTGCTAGTAAATCATCAACGACACACAAATCTGTCCAATCTTCTTCAACCCAAATTTTGCCATCTTTAATACGAAGATACATCGTAATGTGGCAGATCCGTTTTTTTTCCTCCCAACCAGAGCGAAACCACAGATATTGATCTCGTTTTTCGTCAAAGGCAAGGCGGCTGTCTGTCTCTAATTCATCTAGCGCCATCCCTCCTTTGACGCCGAGTTCATAATATTCAGTCAATATTTTTTCGATCGTACTCCGATAGTATTTTAGTTGATCCATTGCAGGATTTCCTCCTTTTCCATTTCAACTACCATTAACAAAAGCTTATTTTCCTTACTAATTAATTGTATAGACTTGCGTTTAAAAAAGTTTTGGTAGACAACATCGTCAATTGCTAAATAGAGCTTGTATTCTGGCTCTGTGAGTTGAATGAGATTTCTGTAGACCATATATTGACCGAGTGCGCCGTGAAAATCATACATTAGCGATCGCCCAACAAAGCTCTTAATTTCAACAACTATCTTTTGTCCCTGACGTTGTGCTGCAATCGGCTTTTCTGCTGCTAAATCAGCATATAACTCGGCATCCTCATATTTAATAAAGTATGGATCGGCCGTAATTGTCCAACCGTCTTTGAGTAAGGCATTTTTAACTTCGTTGTGGTAGATATCTTTAGCTGGCATAAATTAACTTGAGTTTTCAGCTACTTAAATTATAGTCAGGCTGACAAGCATATTCCCAAACTTGGCGATCGAGTACAGTAGGTAATCCCATCCTATAATATCCTAATTCACTTTAATTCAATCCCCCCACAGCCAGCACTCGCCTCAAGTCCCATCAGGGGCGTACCCGGAGTCATTTTGGGTATCTTTTCGCCGATCGCACCTCATCGTGCAATAATGATATGACTTGCACAAAAACTCTATTAGTAGGTAAATCTTGCCTACCTTACCGCTACATATAGCGTCTCAACTGTCAACCCGTGCAAGTTACCAATTAAACCGGCTGTTGCACTACACAAATTTTTCCTAATGGCTGAAGTCCCCCTAAATCCCGCAGAACTTGCAGAAGCCCTCAACGGCTTTACCGATATCAATTTCCAATTGCCAGACCCCGAAGACGAACAAATACCCGACTTTGATTTTGAAAATCAGGTTGACAATGCCTGGAAAGTGTGCGATCGCTTCGACTTGCAAACCGACATTTGGCGGGGACGCATTCTCCGAACAGTCCGAGACAGAGAAAAAAAAGGCGGCGAAGGACGCGGCACAGGGTTTTTGAACTGGCTCAAAGAAAGAGAAATTGGCAAAAGTCAAGCCTATTCTTTGATAGAATTAGCTAATAGTGCTGATACTCTGATCCAGCAAGGAGATTTAGACCCAAATTCCATTAGAAACTTCAGCAAAAGAGCCTTTGTAGAAACCGCCAAAGCATCTCCCGAAGTCCAGCAAATGGTAACAGATGCAGCAGCAAATGGCGATCGCATCACCCGCCGCGAAGTCAAACAACTATCCGACGAATGGATGGCAATGAACTCAGAATTATTGCCCGAAGAAGTCAAAGAAAAAGCATCTACCGGTTCTCTACCTTCCCGCTACCTCGCTCCTTTAGTCAAAGAAATGGAGAAACTGTCCCCATCTCACCAAAGCGAAATTCAAAAAGAAGTAGCAGAAAATCCCGACGTAGATACTGTCAAACAGCTAACATCCGACGCCAAGAACTTATCAAAATATCTCGACGCCGCTGCCCAAGTGCAAGCTCTCAATCAGTCTCACTTAGACATGGAAATGGCCTTAGAAGAATCTTTGCGAGTAGGCTGTTTGGGAACCACCGCCGACGTTGTAAAACAAGCCGCACAGCTAGAACAAACAGTAGTCAAACTCTACACAATTTGGAAGCGTTTAGGCAGTTTGGCAGATAGATTATACGTGGATACAGGAGCAAGCACACCGAATTTGCGGTTGCTTTTGGGATGCTTGGACAGTCTTTCGGGAGAAAAGATTGAAGTGGATTTCGGAGACGGAGAACGCTCTATTCGCTTGCAAATTTTCAGCGAATAGCTCAACCTTGACCGCAGATAAAAGCCAACATCCAGGCTCATTATCTGCGTCGAACCCTGTTCATCTGCGGTTAAAATTTCTAAGTTTTTTCCAAAGATATCAGGGATGCAAATAACGCCGATATTTGGTAACTATTTCTTTCCCCAACAGCACTACGCTAATCCAAAAACAAACTTCCGCCCCAACAGCCAGAACGAAAGATAAAGTAGTTTTTTGGGTAATGTCCAGCGGCAGGAATGGCACAACAAAAAAGACTGCCAACCACGGTAGAAAAGATACGATAAATAAAAACAAACCGAGCTTTTGCATAGATTCACATAATACAGCTTTGATATCCCCTTTATCTGTTAGTCCGCTTGGAGTTGACTTCACACCAATGTCAGCAACAGGCAAGATGCCTGTTCCACAAGAACATTTAGTATTTGTGGAACAGGCATCTTGCCTGTTCTGGAGAATGGTTCAACAAATGACTACAAACTTAATTGCCAAGCATCTCAAACTCAATTCTTAATCCCCGTTGCCGCAATCCCCCGAATAAACTGCCGCTGACCGGCCAAAAACAGCAACACCACCGGTACAGTTCCAATTACCACCGCCGCCATCAACAACTGCCAACTGCTAGTAAACTGTTCCTGAAACTCAGCCAAAGCTAACTGCACAGTCCGCAACTCCGGCCGCGTCGTAAACACCAGCGGCTTAAATAAATCATTCCACTCCCCGATAAACGTAAACAAAAACAGCGTCACCAAAGCAGGGCGGGCCAAAGGTAACATCACCTGCCACAAAACCTGCCAGCGGTTAGCCCCATCCAGCATTGCCGCCTCCTCCAACTCCACGGGAACAGTCATAAAATACTGGCGCAGCAGAAAAATCCCAAAACCGTTAGCAGCCGTCGGCAAAATCAGCGCCCCGTAAGTATTCAGCAGATGGCCCCACTTCAAAACCAAGAAAATCGGAATCACCAAAAGCTGAAACGGAATTACCAGCGTCGCCAAAACCCCCAAAACTAGGGCCTGTCGCCCCCGAAACTTCAGTCTGGCCAAAGCATAACCGGCCAAAGCAGAAGTCACAACCTGAAAACCCGTCACTGCGATCGCCACTAGAGTAGAATTAAGGAATGCCAACAAAAAATTGCCCCGTCGCCAAGCCTCCTGATAGTTCGCAAAAGTCAAGCCTGTGGCCTTGACACCCACACCAGAGGGTGATAAAGAAACCAAAAATACAGCAGCCAGCGGCAGCAGCACCAGCGCAGCACCCGCCAGCAAGCAAATAAAACTCAGCAGTTCCAGCGCTTGAGACCTGTCAAAGGATTTACCCATAAATTTGTGAATTAACCTAAAATAATAAGCCTGTGAGGTTCTCCAACCCGATCACCTCCCAGAGGATTCCCATACAACATAATATGTGGTAGAGGGAAAGAAGGAGTACCCAGCGAGGAAGTTGTGGTTAGGATATAATGTTAGAGATAGATTTGGTACTGTAAAACCTTTAAAGGTGGAGACATAGACCGTATTTCTATCATCTATTTCCGGGCAAAAGATCGACTAACGACTAATTCCAGTAATTAGTAAATAGATAGCATTCTAGCGATAGTCTTTCTGGAGTGTTCGAGGGCAAAAGTCCGGCCAACACGCTGAGGACGCCAGTTTTTCCCGGATAGTCAAAGAAAAGTTCTTTGTCGAAAGAATCCTCAGCTATAATCTGTGATTTAGATGGGGTGCGTTCAAAATAGGTAAAGTGTACTGTCACTGACCCCCCATTTTAAAGGGGTTTCCAAACATCCCGCAAGCTTATATAAGGAGACTAGATATCTATGCCCCAGCTTGAGGCCAGCCCAACAATTGACTTTCAAACCGAAACTTACAAAGATGCTTACAGCCGCATCAACGCCATTGTGATTGAAGGCGAACAAGAAGCTCACGACAATTACCTGACACTGGCCGAACTGTTGGCTGACAAAAAAGCAGAGTTAATTGGCTTGTCCAAGATGGAGAACCGCCACATGAAAGGCTTCCAAGCTTGTGGCCGGAATCTTAAAGTCACGCCCGACATGGCATTTGCCAAGCAGTTCTTTTCGGAATTGCACAAAAACTTCCAGACGGCAGCGGCCCAAGGTCAGATTGTAACTTGCTTGTTGATTCAATCGCTAATTATCGAGTGTTTTGCGATCGCAGCTTACAACATCTACATCCCCGTCGCCGATGACTTTGCTCGCAAAATCACCGAAGGCGTCGTCAAAGAAGAATACAGCCACCTCAACTTTGGGGAAGTCTGGCTGCAAGCTCACTTTGAGGAATCCAAAGCGGAACTAGAAGCCGCCAACCGCCAAAACCTCCCCATCATCTGGAAGCTGCTAAACGCTGTCGCAGACGATGCCCGCGTCTTGGGAATGGAAAAAGACGCTTTAATCGAAGACTTTATGATTGCCTACGGCGAAGCTCTAGGCAACATAGGCTTTAACAACCGCGATATCATGCGGATGTCAGCACAAGGCCTCGCAGCCTAGTTAATTGGGAAATAAGGAATGGGAAAAAAATTAAAAATTAAAAATTAAAAATGGGATAACTCATTTTAAAATATAAATTTTTAATCTTCCCATCTTCCATCTTCCATCTTCCATCTTCCATCTTCCACCTTCCATCTTCCTTCATTTGACAACTTAATGTTTGGTCTAATCGGTCACTTAACCAGCTTAGAACACGCCCAATCAGTAGCTAACGAGCTGGGCTATCCAGAATATGCCGATCAAGGTCTCGATTTTTGGTGCAGCGCACCGCCTCAAATAGTTGATCAGATCACGGTAACAAGCATCACTGGACAAAAAATAGAAGGGCGCTATGTGGAGTCCTGTTTTCTGCCAGAAATGCTAGCCACTCGCCGGATTAAAGCAGCCACTCGCAAAATCCTTAATGCGATGGCACACGCTCAAAAAAACGGGATTAACATCACTGCTTTAGGCGGCTTTTCTTCGATCATTTTTGAGACTTTCAACTTGCAGCAAATTAAGCAAATTCGCAATCTCAAGTTGGAGTTTGAACGCTTCACCACTGGTAACACTCACACGGCTTACATCCTGTGTCGCCAAGTAGAAGAAGCAGCCCCTAAATTGGGGATTGAACTTTCAAAAGCCACTGTAGCCGTTTGTGGTGCTACTGGCGATATTGGCAGTGCTGTGTGTCGCTGGCTCAATGTTAAAACAAATGTAGCAGAATTGTTGCTCATTGCCCGCGACAAAGAACGATTACAAGATTTGCAATCGGAATTGGGCCGAGGCAAAATTATGGACTTGGAAGAAGCCCTCCCCCAAGCCGATATTGTAGTCTGGGTAGCCAGTATGCCCAAGGGAGTAGAAATTGACCCTAAGACATTGAAGCAACCATGTTTATTGATTGACGGTGGCTATCCGAAAAATCTGGCAACTCAGGTTCAGCATCCCGAAATTTACGTACTCAATGGCGGGATTGTGGAGCATTCCCTCGATATTGAGTGGAAAATTATGAAGATTGTCAATATGGATGTACCGGGCCGACAGTTGTTTGCCTGTTTTGCCGAATCAATGCTGCTGGAATTTGAAAAATTGTATACCAATTTTTCTTGGGGACGGAACCAAATTACTGTGGAGAAGATGGAGCAAATCGGTCTGATTTCTGTCAAACACGGTTTCCGACCTTTATTAATGTCAGTTTGATGTTAACAGTTGACAGTTGACAGTTGACTGTTGACTGTTGACTGTTGACTGTTGATAGTTGGGGGGAAGTAAGAGAGAGGGTATGGGTTCTTCCGTATTTAGTGTGCCAAACTATTAGTTTAAGTAGTTAAGCTGTTCTGCCTTTAAATTGTATGTCAAAAAAATTTAAAGTCTTGTGGGGAGTAGGGGTTGGGCGTCCCGCCCGCCCTGAATATACAGTTTAAATGCGCGACAGCTTAAAACCCAAGCTAGGTATAAATCGAACGAAAGAATTGCTCTAAATCAACTAAAGTAAGACCGGAAATCCTTGCTGTGTAAAAACTTAGGCCATTAATTTTACATAAATTAGCACAGTAAGTACGGAAGACCCAGGGTATGCGCTTTAACCTATTATATTAAAAAGTGAAACGAAGCTGGAACCCCAGGTTTTTAAGCACGGTACGAAGCACATCACAATTTAAAATTCAAAACTTCCCATTTTTCCCTCTTTTTCAGCATCCCCTGACAGGGTAGGATCTCGAAAGAGTCGATCGACAAAACCTGACAAAACCTTCCTTATAGAAATTATCCGCGTGCCAAACCCAGACCGTAAACCCTTACTCTTAGATTTTGAAAAGCCCCTGGCCGAACTCGAAACCCGAATTCACCAGATTCGAGAACTCGCCGCAGAAAACAGCGTCGATGTCACCGACGAAATTCGCAAACTAGAAGCGCGTTCCGCCCAACTGCGACAAGAAATTTTCAGCAGCTTGTCCCCCATGCAGCGGCTGCAACTTGCCCGTCACCCGCGCCGCCCCAGCACCCTCGATTACATTCAGGCAATTAGCGACGAGTGGATCGAGCTTCACGGCGATCGGCGCGGCGGAGACGACCCGGCCCTCGTCGGCGGAATTGCCCGCATAGACGGGCGTCCCACAGTCATCATCGGCCATCAAAAAGGACGCGACACAAAAGACAATATCGCCCGCAACTTCGGCATGGCTGCTCCCGGCGGCTACCGCAAAGCCCTGCGGTTGATGGAACACGCCGATCGCTTCGGAATGCCAATTTTCACATTTATCGACACTCCCGGAGCTTGGGCGGGCTTAGAAGCAGAACAGCTCGGACAGGGAGAGGCGATCGCCTGTAACCTCCGAGAAATGTTTCGCCTCGACGTTCCCATTATTTGCACCGTCATCGGCGAAGGCGGTTCCGGCGGCGCTTTGGGTATCGGTGTCGGCGAGCGGCTGTTGATGCTGGAACATTCCGTCTACACCGTCGCCACCCCCGAAGCTTGCGCGGCCATTCTCTGGAAAGACTCTGGTAAAGCTAACTTGGCCGCAGAAGCTCTCAAAATCACTTCCTGGGATTTGAAAAACCTCGGCATTCTCGATCAAATAGTACCAGAGCCGATCGGCGGCGCTCACTCGAATCCCCTCAAAGCTGCGTCCATACTCAAACAAGCTTTGTTAGAAAACTTAGCAGAACTAACACAGCTTACCGGTCAGCAGCGACGCGATATCCGGTATCAAAAGTTTCGCCACATCGGTGTATTTACTGAAATTTCGGCTTGAGCCGATCGATTCAGAGTGATCAGTTATGAGTTAAAAATTCTTAACTTTAAACTCATAACTCACAGCTCATTATTCTGCGGATCTGTCAGCAGTGTTATAATTTCTCAGGTGACACCGGCTTAACAGTTCTTAATGTTCATCTCATAATTAACTGTTATCACCCGCAGCAGACAGTTGTCTAATTTGCCTCAGAAGGCTGCAACGCTGTAGGGAGTTGCCGACCGAAAGTATTAGGACACTGAATGAACCATCCAACAACAAAGCAGGCTCTGATTACCGGAGCCAGCAGCGGTATTGGCAAAGCGACGGCTCTAGCGTTCGCCGCCGAGGGCATAAATCTGGCCTTAGTTAGCCGAGAGTCGGAAAACTTAGAAGCCGTTGCCGCAGCAGCCCGAGAAGTCGGAGTGAAAGCAGAAGCTTATCCCTTAGACTTGGCAAAAATTGAGCAAGTGCAAAGCAGCATCAGCGCGATCGCATCTCAATTGGGTTCCGTAGATATCCTAGTCAACAGCGCTGGCATGGGCTACACCGGCTCCTTAACGGAAACGTCCCTAGCCGACTGGCAGAACGTTCTAGACCTCAATCTTACTAGCGTTTGGCAGTGCATTCTAGGAGTTTTGCCCTCCATGCGCGATCGCGGATCGGGAATCATCATCAACGTTTCCTCGATCGCTGGCACCCAAGCCTTCCCCAACTGGGGAGCCTACTGCGTCAGTAAATTCGGTCTCATGGCTTTGTCTAAAACCTTAGCCGCCGAAGAACGGGTTCACGGAATTCGCGTAACAGCAATCTGTCCGGGTTCTGTCAATACTCCCATGTGGGACACAGACACCGTGGACGCCGACTTCGATCGCACCGCCATGTTAACCCCAGAAATCGTCGCCCAATCAATTCTGCACGCAGTTCAGTTGCCAGCAAGTGCAGTAATTGAAGAAATCACGCTCATGTCCAACGCAGGAGTTTTGTGAACTTGAGATTTTAGACTGCTGGATTTTTCTCGAATTCAACAATCTTTGAATCTCTAGCTATATCCCCCAATCAAAAATCGAAAATCGATTCACCCTCACACCAACTTGTTATGACAATTGCATCTTCCGCCGATTCCAATGGCTCGATTTCAATCTCGACTGACAGCATGAAACTGTTACAAACCGCAGAGAACAACTCCCCGCGCATCCCCACTCGACCCGATCGCAATTCCTCCCACGGCCAAGAATCCAGCGTGCCCATAGCTTCAGAAGTAGGCCTGGAAGAAATGATGGAGGCCGTTCGGACAATGCTGCTGGGAGTAGGAGAAGACCCCGAACGCGAAGGATTGCTCAAAACCCCAAAACGGGTAGCAGAAGCAATGCGGTTTCTCACCAGTGGTTACAGTCAATCCCTCGAAGAACTCCTCAACGGCGCTATCTTTGACGAAGGTCACAACGAAATGGTACTGGTGCGAGACATCAGCGTATTCAGTATGTGCGAACACCATATGCTGCCGTTTATGGGCCGAGTTCACATTGCTTACATTCCCAACCAAAAAGTAGTGGGATTGAGCAAATTAGCCCGAATTGCCGAGATGTACAGCCGCCGATTGCAGGTGCAAGAACGTTTGACGCGCCAAATTGCCGAAGCAGTTCAGACAATATTGGAACCGAAGGGAGTAGCTGTAGTCATGGAAGCCAGTCATATGTGCATGACGATGCGGGGTGTGCAAAAACCCGGTGCTTGGACGGTTACGAGTGCCATGTTGGGCGTGTTTCAAGAGGAACAGAAAACTCGCGAAGAATTCCTGAATTTGATCCGCCACCAACCGGCATTCTTTTAGTCAGTTGACAGTTGACAGTTGGCATTTGGCATTTGGCAGTTAACAGTAATTAGTAGGTTGGGTTGAGAGACGAACCTTCCGTTTCACGCCGCCCAACATAATCTATCAAGCAAGGCTAACGACAGCCAACAGTCAGCAGCCAACTGTCAATAGTCAATCGATTTTAGATTTTAGATTTTAGATTAAAGATTAAAGATTTGAGAATTGAAGCATTGACCCCACGGATAAATACGTTCGGCAAGTTTCATCGGATACAGGTTTTTTATTTCTGGATCCTGAGTCTGCTTTCGGAATGAATCACGTGGCGGGTATCCTGGATGCTTTCGGTCAATAGCCAGAGTAAAGGCTGTGGAAGCAATTCCAAAATCTAAAATCTAAAATCTAAAATCTAAAATCGGATGACGATCGACTGATAAACCCATAAAATAGACGGGTGACTCATGACTTGTGACTATGAATCCTATCAAATTCGGTACAGATGGCTGGCGCGGCATCATTGCTGACGATTTTACCTTCGATCGCGTAGCGTTAGTCGCCCCCCTAGCGGCACAAGTTCTTGCACAAACCGGCGGCAGCGATGGCAGCAGCGGTACCGTAATTGTCGGTTACGACCGCCGATTTCTGGCTGAAGAATTTGCCTTCACAGCGGCTGTTGCCGTCCAAAACGCAGGATTTGACGTGCTGCTGAGCGAATCCTACGCCCCCACTCCAGCTTTCAGTTTAGCTGCCAAACAATTAAATGCTTTGGGTGCGATCGTCCTGACCGCCAGCCATAATCCCGGTGCATATTTAGGGTTAAAAGTCAAGGGCGGATTTGGCGGTTCAGTTTCCCCCGAAGTTACTCAACAGATAGAAGCAAAACTCGAAAATCCGGCGGCAATTTCAGCAACTCCCGGCAAATTGGATAATTTCAATCCTTGGCCAGCTTACTGCAAAACCTTGCGGGAAATGGTAGATATTGAGGCGATTAAAGAAGCGATCGCCAGCGGTAAAATTACAGTATTTGTAGATGTAATGCACGGTGCCGCCGCCGGAGGACTAGCTCAAATTTTAGAAGAAACAGTGCACGAAGTCAACAGCGATCGAGATCCGCTGTTTGGCGGCGGTGCACCGGAACCTTTGCCGCGCTACCTGTCGCAGTTATTTCGGGTGATGCGTACTCACCAGCGAAAAAGCTCTGGTTTGTCCATCGGATTTGTATTTGACGGAGATAGCGATCGAATTGCAGCCGTTGACTCTAGCGGCAACTTCCTCAGTTCACAAATCCTAGTTCCCATCTTAATCGAACATTTAGCAAAACGGCGCGGGTTGACCGGGGAAGTCATCAAAACAGTCAGCGGTTCAGACATAATTCCCAAAATTGCCAAGCTGTACGACTTGCAGTTATTTGAAACGCCGATCGGTTACAAGTATATAGCCGATCGAATGTTAACCACCCAAGTCTTAGTCGGCGGCGAAGAATCGGGAGGAATTGGCTACGGTACACACATCCCCGAACGAGATGCTTTACTGTCAGCGCTGTACTTATTAGAAGCCGTGGTCAAATCCGGGGAAGACTTAAGCGAAATTTACAGCCGACTGCAACAAGAAACAAGCTTTACCTCAGCTTATGACAGAATCGACTTACACCTAGCCAACATGGAAGAAAGGTCGCGTTTGCTGTCGCTGCTGCAAAATCAACCCTTAACAGAAATCGCCGGCAAAGCAGTTGTAGATTGCAACAAAGTTGACGGATATAAATTCCGTTTAGCCGACGGAAGTTGGCTGTTAATTCGGTTTAGCGGAACCGAACCCGTCTTGCGGCTGTATTCAGAAGCGGCGACATTGAAAGAAGTTATGCAAAACTTAAACTGGGCGAAAGCTTGGGCGCATAATTAATCGGATTTTTTAACCGCAGATAAACGCAGACAAACGCCGATAAATTGATATTAAATCTCTCTTTCTCCGTGTCCTCTGCGCCCTCTGCGGTTAAAAAAAGTATTGCCATAGCAATCCTCCCATCAATTGTGAACTCTTTCTCTTCCCTTCTCTTCTTCGCGTTCTTCGCGTCTTCGCGGTTCGTTAAAAAATCTTAGTCACAATGAAATACTATTGCTATATCAGGTAAATTTTAGGATAAAAGCAAATGGCTTACAGCGATTTCAGCCTTGCGAGAGTCAAAAAAGATTTTGGATTAACCTTAGATGAAACTTGCAATTTATTTGCAGACACAAAACCAGTTTCACCCTCAGAAATTTTAACAACAATCCTGATTGATTATGTACCGCTAGCAACTTTTATTTCCACAGAAAAAGCGCGGTCAGAATTTTTGATTGCCCCGATATTAGCAGAAGTTCGGCGATTGTTAAACAAACGAGTTTCTCTTTTTTCCGGTAAGGATTTTACTGTAGATCCAGAAAGAGGCTTGCAAGGATTTTGCGACTATATTATTAGCGGTTCTTCAGAACAATTGTTCATCAGTGCTCCGGTTATAACAATTTTTGAGGCAAAAAAGGAAGATATCATTGGCGGTTTGGGTCAATGCGTCGCCGCAATGGTAGCGGCCCAATGTTTCAATCACAACCAAGACACTGAGGTCGATCGCATTTACGGCGCGGTGACGACGGGTACTAACTGGAAATTCTTGATTTTGGAGGAAACTACTGTTTATATCGATCCGATTGAATACTATATTCAAGATGTTGATAAGATTTTGGGAATTTTGTTGCAACCATTTCCCCAATATGTTTGTTAATATGGAGCCGTAAGTTTTAAGAGAAATAATGACCGATCGCAAATTGCTAGTTGTAGCTACGGGCAATCCGGGTAAACTCAAGGAAATGCAAGTTTATCTTCAGGATTTGGGATGGGAATTGGAGATCAAACCGGAAGAGTTGGAAATCGAGGAAACAGGCGAAACTTTTATTGCTAATGCTTGCTTGAAGGCCTCTGAAGTGGCAAAAGCAACGGGCAAATGGTCGATCGGCGATGATTCTGGTTTAATGGTAGATGCACTCGACGGTCAACCTGGGATTTACTCGGCACGCTACGGGAAAACCGATGCTGACAGGATATCTCGACTTCTCAAAGAATTGGGAAGCGAACAAAACCGGGAAGCACAATTTGTTTGCGCGATCGCGATCGCCCGTCCCGACGGTACAATTGCCTTGCAAGTAGAAGGAATTTGCCGAGGCGAAATCCTCCACACTCCTCGCGGTACGGGAGGTTTCGGATATGACCCCATTTTCTACGTACCTGCACAGCAACAGACTTTTGCCGAAATGACACCGGATATCAAGCGATCGCACTCTCACCGCGGCCGAGCCTTCCACGCTCTTATACCACAAATGGCCAACCTTGTCAACCCCTAATGAGGAAAAAAGCTAAAAAATGGGGTTACTGTGGCATTGGATATTGACACTTAGGTATCCAAACTAAACAGGAAAGAGGTTTTTCG
Source organism: Microcoleus sp. B7-D4 (assembly GCF_036705125.1). NCBI lineage: Bacteria > Bacillati > Cyanobacteriota > Cyanophyceae > Oscillatoriales > Microcoleaceae > Microcoleus > Microcoleus sp. B7-D4. Next base: position 25,514 of record NZ_JAUBTT010000049.1, on the reverse strand, counting down.
TTGGCAATGATTAGTTACCGATGACCAATTACCAATGCCCAATGCCCAATGCCCAATGCCCAATGCCCCAGTATCTTAGATTGCCTCCAAGTTCTTTTCCCCAGTCCGAATCCGAATAATTTGTTCTACAGGAGAGATGAAAATCTTGCCGTCGCCAATCTCGCCCGTGCGGGAAGCCGCGATAATTTTATCAACCACCATGTCAACCTGATCGTTTTCCACAACAATCTCGACCTTGAGCTTTTGCAAGAACTCAACGGTGTACTCAGAACCGCGATAGCGTTCTGTCATGCCCTTCTGACGGCCAAAACCTCTAACTTCAGAAACAGTCATCCCCACAATACCAGCATTGACGAGTGCGATTTTCACTTCGTCTAGTTTAAAGGGGCGAATAATAGCTTCAACCTTTTTCAAGTTTCTCACTCCTAACAGTTAGTACCTTCGTTATATTACTTAAGCGGCGTGACATCTTTTAAGATCACGGCCAACAGCAAGTATTTTGTCAAGTATATTACCCTATCTTGTACTCGCGATGAAATGCACGCCAACCTTTAACAATATTCTCGGATTTGCCGGGGGCGCGGGATCTCGGCTCCGGCCGATCGCGGTAGAGTTAAGAAGACTGCAGCAGCCGTCCCCCGCCGATCTGCTAAAACAGAAAAAGAACCTAGGAGACAGGAGTTTTCCGAGTTTCCGCTTTGCTATGTGAGATTTGCACGTATTGCTGAAAACTATAATTGCCAGAGGCGGTCAGTTAAACTATTCCTATGCACCCAGCCAGCCCTCCCCCTGACCGCAGCGGGCTTGATGCCCTACTGAGAAATCGCCCCTTCCTCGCCTTGTGGACGGGCCAGTTATTGGCCCAAGTGGCGGATAAAATCTTTTACGTATTGCTGATTATTCTGCTGAAAACAGGCGACTACCGACCCTGGCCTGTTTCTTGGCAACATTCGGAAAATTCTATGCTGTCAGCGGTGATGATCGCCTACACGGTGCCGGCGATCGTCTTTGGTTCCGCAGCCGGTATCGTCGTAGACCGCTTTTCTAAAAAGCAAATGCTGATTGCCTGCAACGTGATTCGAGCCGCGTTGATTGTAGCTTTGCCGTTTTTGCCCAAAGCTTTTGTCGTTTTGTTGACGATGACGTTTTTGGTCTCTACCGTAACGCAATTTTTTGCTCCCGCAGAAGCGGCAGCCGTCCCCCTGACCGTAGGGCGAGAGGGACTGATGTCGGCAAATGCGCTGTTCGCCTCGTCCACAATGGGCGGGATTATTGTCGGGATGACGATCGGCGAACCGCTGTTTAGTTGGGTAAAACACAGCTTCGGATCAGCTTCTCAAGAGTTTTTGCTCGGCGGGTTGTACCTGATATCAGCAGGTTTGATCTATACCATGCGGATCAAAGAAGCTCATGCCGGCAGCAGTGGCAAAAACGTCCATCCTTGGCAAGACCTTAAGGAAGGTTTGCGGTATTTGAAACACAATCACCTTGTCAGCAACGCGATGGTGCAGTTGACGATTTTGTATTCCGTGTTTGCGGCGCTTCAGGTGCTGGCGATCGCGCTTTCAGGCAAAATAGGTCTCAAAGAAACTCAATTTGGCTTTTTGCTCGCTGCTGCGGGAATTGGAATGGTCTTCGGCGCAGCCTTTTTGGGACACTGGGGTCATCGAATGCACCACAAACCTCTGCCTTTAATTGGTTTCTTGATGATGGGTTTTGTATTAGCAATGTTTGCCTTTACTCGACAGTTATGGGTGGGATTCGGATTGAGCGCTCTGTTCGGTTTTGGTGCTTCCTTAATTAACGGCCCGATGCAAGCTCTGATTCAAGAAAAAACTCCCGAATCTATGCGGGGCAAAGTCTTTGGATTTGAAAACAATGCGATTAATATTGCTCTGAGCCTGCCTTTAGCGATTACTGGCCCGCTGACTGATGCTGTCAGCCAAGCCGTCGGCTCGAATGACAAGGGCTTGCGGATCGTGTTGCTGAGTTTGGGCTTTTTGGTCTCGGTGATGGGCATGGCAGCTTGGAAACATACTCGCAAAGTCTTGCAGGATGTTCTCTGAATTTAGTCAACAGTCATCAGTCATCAGTTATTGGTCATCAGTCAACGATCTTTAGAGACTTCCCAAATGAAAGTTCAATCTGTTGAGCTAAAGTATTTCAAGAAATTTCGGACTCCTCCGGTATTTGATTTCACCGATCCAGAAACTGGGTTGGCACGAAATCTGATTGTTCTAATTGGCATGAACGGCTCTGGCAAAACAAGTCTTTTACAAGCGATCGCAGCAACATTAGGTACGGCTACCGGACGATTACAAAAAATCCCTGACTTAGAATGGGCAGGATTTAACTATGAATTGCTAGGAAACAACTGGGGAAAATTTCAACCTGAAGTCACTTTACAGGTACAGTTTTCCTCCCAAGAACTTCAAGCAGTTGCAGAGTTTTACCAAAAATTACAAGGGATGGGACACAATTTAAGAGTTCCTCCGGCACAAAAACATAGTGTGAAACTCAGATGGCGATCGCCATCTGAGCTAGTCGTAGCGGATACGGCTGCTGTATTATTTCAATTTAAAGGACGAGAATACGCTAAACGACTGCTTCGTTCTGAAGGCTTTCAGGCGTTTCAGCGAGTTGGCAGCGTTCTTTGGTACACCGAGCAAAGAACTGCAACCAGCCTAACGACAGAAGATCCCGAAAGCCGACAAGAAATTACTGAGGATATTTTGCGCGATCGGCTATCAAAATGGCGGCAGTTTCATCAAGATGTCGAAACAGGTAGAATTCAGCAACTGCGACCGGGACAAAAAGACTTGTATGCTGAAATTGAACGAGCTTACAAAGCAGTTTTTCCCGAACGCAGCTTTGAAGGCCCCGTCCCGCGCGAGAATATAGATGATATCCTGAGCGAACCTTGGTTTTATCTTTACGACGGCAGAAATCAGTATGAAATTTCTGAGATGTCTGGAGGCGAACGAGCTGTCTTTCCCATCCTCATGGATTTTGCCAATTGGAACATTCATAATTCGCTCATCTTGATTGATGAAATTGAATTGCACCTCCACCCACCAATGCAGCAGGCATTCCTTAGATCCTTGACTAAGCTAGGCAATAATAATCAGTTTATAATTACAACCCACTCTGATTATGTGGAGCAATTAGTGCCTGAAGCACACATTATCAGGCTAGAGGTGTAATTGTGAGTGTTGTCAGTAGCAAAATTATTTTCTGCGAAGGAAAGCAAAGAAGTTTGGATACCCAACTGCTGCAGCGGGTTTTAGAAACACTACCAGCAGAGCGGCCTACAATTGTCCCCTGTGGCAGTAAATTTAGCTTTTCTTTATTTGCACAGGGTTATTTTTCCCGTCAAGAAATTGGCAGTCCAAAATATCTCGTTTTCCGAGATCGAGACTTCGATGCCAAGCCTTCAGAAGAGGTAGGACTGATTCAATTAGGCAGTCAATCCGTTTGGTTAACGCATCGAGCTTGCATTGAGAACTATTTCCTAGATCCTGACTTGATTCATGATTATTGGCGAGAAAAATATATCGAGAAACAGAACTATCCCAATACAAAATGGGCACATAAAGACTCTCCAGGTATCGATAGGATTGCACAATGGATTGAAAATGCTGCAAAGAGCTTGCAAGACTACCAAGCTGTACGCTGGGCTTTAGGCGAGCTGTTGGTCTCAAGTTCAACGAGAACGCAGCTCAAGACAACTTGGACTGATGGTAGCGGTCAGCTTCCCCCGTCTTTAGCGCTAGTAGATTGTCGAACTGAAGCTATAGGACTAATTAACCAATTTAGACAAGCTGTCGAAACAGTTACACTAGATGGATTTGAAGCAAGCCTAGCTAGTTATCACCAGCAATTTAGTCAATCAGAATTTTGGTCGCAGAAACAGTATGTAATCTGGTTTCACGGGAAAGATATTCAAAAACAAATGCAAAAGCAAGAATCTCAATATATCTCTCTAAAAAATTTTTTTAATTGGGCTGCCAATAAATTGGACATCGATCGACATCTCGATCTCAGGGAGTTACGAAGTAAGATTGAGCAGCTATAACTGTCGATGTGACTGTTGAGGATGCGGAATGCGGGTTAGATGCGTGACGGTAGCGTATTTCCAGCTCAGCCCTATGGGGTTCTCCCGCGATCGGAATCTCCCCTGTCCCCCTCTCGGGTTCTAAAACTTCCATGCCCCTAGCCGATGTCTTATTCTCAAGTGTTGAGAAAAATATCAACACTGCAACTTTTAAAGCTTCAATATTGAGAAAGAAGTAAAATGAAAGCATTAATCGTAAATTATAATTAGTTTAAGGAAGGAAATTCTGTGCAACTAAAAACTAAAGTGACCATCAGACGTGCAACTGGTGGATTTGCTCTGATTGACAGCTTGATCCGCCACGGCGTCAAGCATATTTTTGGTTATCCCGGCGGCGCAATTCTGCCGCTTTACGACGAACTCTACCGCGCTGAAGAAACTGGCGCTATCAAACATATTCTGGTGCGGCACGAGCAAGGCGCGGCTCACGCGGCTGACGGATACGCCCGCGCTACCGGAAAAGTTGGGGTGTGTTTCGCTACTTCCGGGCCCGGCGCCACTAATTTGGTAACGGGGATTGCGACGGCCCACATGGATTCGATCCCGATGGTAATTATTACCGGTCAGGTGCCCCGTCCGGCGATCGGCACTGATGCGTTTCAGGAAACAGATATTTACGGGATTACCCTGCCAATTGTCAAGCATTCCTATGTAGTGCGCGATCCCAGAGATATGGCGCGAATTGTGGCAGAAGCTTTCCACATCGCGAGTACAGGAAGGCCGGGGCCGGTGTTGATTGACGTGCCCAAGGATGTGGGTTTAGAAGAATTTGACTATCTGCCCGTGGAACCCGGATCGGTGAGAATTCCGGGCTACAGGCCCACGGTGAAGGGAAATCCCCGGCAAATTAATCAAGCAATCTATTTGCTGCAGGAAGCAAAGCGTCCTTTGCTTTATGTGGGCGGCGGGGCGATCGCGGCGGGGGCCCACGAGGAAATTAAGGAACTCGCCGAACTTTTCCAATTGCCGGTCACGACAACGCTGATGGGCAAAGGTTCCTTTGACGAAAACCATCCTTTGTCTGTGAAAATGTTGGGGATGCACGGCACTGCTTACGCTAATTTTGCCGTTACCGAGTGCGATTTGCTGATTGCTGTGGGGGCGAGGTTTGACGATCGCGTGACCGGCAAATTAGACGAGTTTGCCGCCCGCGCTAAGGTGATTCACATCGATATCGATCCGGCGGAAGTAGGCAAAAATCGCGGCCCTGATGTGCCAATTGTCGGAGATGTCCGCCAAGTTTTGCTCGATTTGCTGCGCCGCTGTCGGGAAACTGGAGTTTCGGGGAAGACCGGACAGACTGCAGAATGGCTGCACAGGATCGATCGCTGGAAACAGGACTATCCGTTAGTTGTGCCTCATTACCCAGACATTTTGGCTCCGCAAGAGGTGATTTCCGAGTTGGCTACTCAAGCGCCGGATGCTTACTACACAACAGATGTCGGTCAACATCAAATGTGGTCGGCTCAATTCTTGAACAACGGGCCGCGCCGCTGGATTTCTAGCGCTGGTTTGGGAACGATGGGTTTCGGGGTGCCAGCGGCGATGGGGGCGAAAATGGCCCTACCCGATGAGCAAGTGATTTGTATTGCTGGCGATGCTAGCGTGCAAATGAATATTCAAGAGCTGGGAACACTAACACAATACGGCATTAATGTCAAGATTGTTATTGTAAATAACGGCTGGCAGGGAATGGTGCGGCAGTGGCAGCAGGCGTTCTACGGGGAGCGTTATTCCTCGTCGAATATGACTGTGGGGATGCCGGATTTTGTGATGCTGGCTGAAGCTTATGGCGTGAAGGGGATGCTGGTTTCGCAACCGGAGGAACTCAAAGATGCGATCGCTCAAATGCTCGCTCACGACGGCCCGGTGCTGATGAACGTCAAGGTGACGAGGGATGAAAACTGCTATCCGATGGTAGTTCCAGGTAAGAGCAACGCTCAAATGGTTGGTTTGCCCGATCGTAGCAAGTTGCAATCTGCGGAGTTGATTTATTGTCCGAGTTGCGGCGCGAAGAATGTTTCGACCAATAAGTTTTGTCCTGAGTGCGGGACAAAAGTTTAACGAGTTTTGAGTGGGGACTTAGGCAGTGCCTATTAGTCTCAACTTAAGGTCAAACGTAGTCATGGACTGCTGTTTATCGTCGAGGCCAGATCCCCCCTAGCCCCCCTTAAGAAGGGGGGAACCGGAGCGCTCTCAAAGTCAACCCCTACTCCCCTTATTAAGGGGGATTTAGGGGGATCTGGCCTCGGATAAAAGCGAGAGAGACAAGCGCTCTCAAAGTCCCCCTTATTAAGGGGGATTTAGGGGGATCTGGCCTCGGATAAAAGCGAGAGATATCAAAGGTTTCAGACTTAAGTTGACACATATCGGCAATGCCGTCTCTTTACCAGGCTCTGCTGTTTCACATTGAAAACCATCTCCGCTGGCATCGCATCGAGAGCTTTAATGTGTAATCTCTAAGCATATTTTATGAGCCAGTGTCTAAACCCTGATTGCCTATTCCAAAACCCGTCTGGCTATACAAAATTCTGTCAAAAATGTGGGAATAAACTGCTATTGGGCGATCGCTACGGAGCCCAAAAAATTATTGGACAAGGGGGATTTGGGCGCACTTTTTTAGCCGTTGACGAGTATAAACCATCTAAACCTCCCTGTGTTATTAAACAATTTTACCCGCAATTTCAAGACCCTTCTAGTATCCAGAAAGCTGCTGAGTTATTTGAGCTTGAAGCAGTACGCCTAGAACAGTTGGGTAAACATTCTCAAATTCCCGACTTATTAGCATATTTTAGTCAAGATGGACGGCAGTATTTAGTCCAAGAATTCATCGACGGTGAAAATTTAGCCGAAGCACTAGAATCTAAGGGATATTTTAGCGAAACCCAGATTCGCGACTTGCTTAATAATTTATTGCCAGTATTTGAGTTCATTCATTCCCGCCAAGTAATTCACCGAGATATCAAGCCAGAAAATATTATTCTCAGACAAGATGGGCAACTGGTTTTAGTTGACTTTGGAGCCGCGAAATATGCGACACAAACGGCTCTAGGGCTAACGGGAACGAGAATCGGGACGGCTGGATATATGGCACCAGAACAAGCCAACGGTAAACCGATTCATGCGAGTGATATTTATAGTCTGGGTGTGACTTGTCTGTGTCTGTTAACTGAGGTTGAACCGATTGATTTATTCGATGATAGCGAGTTTGAGTGGGTGTGGCGAGAACACTTAAAAACATCTGTCAGTTCGGAACTGGGTCAGATTTTAGATAAAATGATACAACCTGCTATTAAAAAACGTTATCAATCTGCTACTGAAGTTTTGCAGGCTCTTGCTTCTCAATCACCTCAATTATCAGCTCAAACACCTCCACCAGCAACGCCACCAGACTCGCTTACATCAGCGCGGGGTGTTGACTATACTCGTCTGCGGGATTTATTAGCAGCAGGAAAGTGGAAAGAGGCGGATCAGGAAACAATAAAGGTAATGCTGAAAGCTGCGAGACGGGAGAAGGAAGATTATTTTGATACGGGTTCAATTGATAATTTTCCTGGCGATGATTTGCGGACGATCGACCAATTGTGGGTAAAATATAGTCAGGGTCGCTTTGGTTTTAGCGTCCAGAAAAAAATTTGGTTGGAAGTGGGCGGCAAAGTTGATTGGGATACTGAATGCAAGCTAGGCGATCGCGTCGGTTGGCGAAAGAGGAAAAAGGGGAGGAAAGATTGGTTGGAGTACGATGATTTAACCTTTAATCTGCAAGCACCAGAGGGCCATCTCCCTAGGCAACTGTGTGGGTGGTGGGGTGGGTTCCGGGGTTTGGGTGTGAAGTGGCGTTATGGTTCTGCTCTCGCATCGAGAGCTGTAAGCTGTAATCTATAGCGATTTCAGCCCTTTGTTAAGCATTTTTTTAAGGACTTTTTTCTACGAAGTTATAGGTTTTTCGTCATTTCAGTACCTGCTAGTTACATTAATAATAAATGCCAACAAAAGTCAGAGATATCATTAAACAACTAGAGGCAGACGGTTGGTATCTCGCTAGAACACGAGGGAGTCACCGCCAGTACAAACATCCTAGCAAATCCGGTTTAGTTACAGTTCCCGGTAAACTCTCTGACGATTTGGCTCCTGGTACATCCAATAATATTCTCAAACAAGCTCTCTTGAGAGAAGTCAAAGAGCAAGAAGAACCTAACGAAGTCGAAACCAATCATAAAGATGAGGATCTCAACTAATGCGTTATGCCATTGTGATTGAAAAAACACCCAATAATTATTCAGCATATCCACCAGATTTACCCGGATGTGCAGCCACAGGCGCTACCCTTGCGGAAGTACAGCAGAAAATTAAAGAAGCGATCGAATTTCACTTAGAAGGATTGCGAGAAGAAGGTTTACCGATTCCCGAACCAACTACGATATGTGACTATGTAGAAGCACGGTAGTAGGGCAAAATATTTCATAAATTAAGCACAAATAGAAGCTGATTTAGGCGCAAAACAAGCAGCGCAATAAATCCGAGGACAAAAGTCCCCACTACAAACATTTTGTAGTTCGCAGTGAGGACTTTAGTCCTGACAAAATCCGAGGACTAAAGTCTTCACTACAAACATTTTTTATTAAGAGTAATTGACCCGATATAATATCAGAAATAAGTATGAAAATCCAATAAAGTTTGTGGTTTACTCAAAATAGGAAAATTCGCGGGAGTGGCAAATGAACCTTTATTTGGGAATAGATTTCGGCACCACGGGCGCGCGATCGACTGTCATAGACTCCCAGGGTACAATACATTGTGAGACTGAATATACTTTTGCCAACAACGGGCAACAACAGCCTGAATTGCCCTCGGTGTGGCAAAATGCGCTGTGGGATTCGATCGAGCAAATTCCCCCAACAATCCGCAATCAGGTAAGGGCGATCGCCCTTGACGGCACATCTTCCACTGTCATGCTGTGCGATACCAACGGTATACCCGTATGCGAGCCGATTTTATACAATGATGCGCGCGGTGCAGCGGTGACAGAGAGGTTGCGGGCGATCGCGCCGGATAACCACACAGTATTGAGCGCTACATCCAGTCTGGCCAAACTCCTGTGGTGGCAGGAGGGCGGGCACGGCTGGTGGCAGGAGGGCGGGCACGGCTGGTGGCAGGAGGGCGGGCACGGGGGCACCGCCCCTACGGTTTTCCTGCATCAAGCTGACTGGCTGGCCTTTCTGCTGCACGGGAAATTAGGCATTAGCGACTATCACAATGCTTTGAAACTCGGTTTCGATGTTGATACTTTGTGCTATCCGAATTGGCTGATAGAGGGAATTGCGGGCGCTGCAACTCCTGAATTGCCACAAGTTGTCGCACCGGGCACGCCTGTGGGGGAAGTGAGAGCTCAAGTGCGCGATCGCTTTGGTTTTCCCCGCGATTGTATGATTTGTGCTGGTACAACCGATAGCATTGCAGCATTTTTAGCAAGCGGTGTCAATTTACCAGGGGAAGCAGTAACTTCTCTCGGTTCTACACTAGCAGTCAAACTGTTAAGTCATACCCGCGTAGATGATTCTAGATACGGGATTTACAGTCATCGTTTCCCCCCCTTTTGTAGGGGCGGTGCCCCCGTGCCCGCCCTGGCAGGCGATTTGTGGTTGGTTGGAGGTGCTTCTAATACCGGAGGTGCAGTGCTGCGGCATTTTTTTACTGATGTTGAGTTGGACAATTATAGCACACAAATTGATCCAGAACAAGAGAGTTTGCTGGATTATTACCCATTGTTGAAAAAGGGCGATCGCTTTCCGATTAATGACCCGAATTTGCCGCCCCGACTCGAACCGCGTCCCACTGATTCAGTGGAATTTCTGCACGGTTTGCTAGAAAGCATAGCGCGGATTGAAGCGCGGGGATATCAATTATTGCAAGAATTGGGTGCAACTCCTTTGACAAAAGTTTATACTGCTGGCGGCGGTGCAAAAAATGCGGTTTGGACTGCGATTAGAAAGCGTTATTTAAAAGTGCCTGTAGTAACGCCAATTCATACTGCGGCTGCTTATGGAAGTGCGTTATTGGCGAAGCATGGAATGCAAATTTAAAGGTAGTAAATTTGGACTGATATCGCTATCGATTAAAACTAAAATGAGAGGAAGTAAACATTCTAATATATTGTGTTAAGTTGTTATCCCTAAAAATTAAGGACAATGGCAAAGCTACCTGATGACATCCTGAACACAATTTTCACATTGCAGCGGCGGCTAGTGGAACTCCTCAACGAGACAACCGCTACAGAATACATTTTAATGCAGCAGTTTGGCGAGACAGAAGCGACACTCCCCGAACTAGAATCCCTGGATAATGTTAAGGAAAGGTTGAGAAACCCTTACAATCGTTTGTACAGGCTTTTGCAGCAGGTAGCAGAATCTCAACCCGCTGCGACTGCGGATACGTTAAACTTTCTGTATAGAACGATAGAACAAACAGAGGCGGCTGTCGATGCCTCAGAAGCAACTATCCGAGAAATCAAAATGGATTGGAATTTGCCATGAATCAACAACCTAGAATCCCCGACGCTGAAACCAGAAAGCGACACGTTGAAAAGATGCGTGAAGTCTGCCAACAGCTTGACGCTTTGACTCTAAACCTGGATGAATTAATCGCCATATTTGAAGCTGACAACCGCCGCCAGCGTCGAGAACGTTTGGCGGGTAAATACAGGCGTGTGGAATCTCAGGTAGTCGAATAAGATATGAGATGTTGCATCATTGTTAATAAGTCTTTTATGAACAGGCTTTTCGGCCTGTTCCACAAAGAGTGAATTTTCTTGTGGAACAGGCATTTTGCGATGTTGCATTATTGTTAATAAGTCTTTTATGAACAGGCTTTTCGGCCTGTTCCACAAAGAGTGAATTTTCTTGTGGAACAGGCATTTTGCGATGTTGCATTATTGTTAATAAGTCTTTTATGAACAGGCTTTTCGGCCTGTTCCACAAAGAGTGAATTTTCTTGTGGAACAGGCCGAAAAGCCTGTTCTTGAGAATGGTGCAAGATGTGAGATAAGATCGATCGAGGGGCGATTCCCTACGGGAGAGTCTTGAATCATTTCTTTTGAGTCCCCTCTGTTCGGAGGCAAGGTTGTGTAGTAACGGTTTTAACCGCCGACTCCGATCGGGAATTTTCAACCCGGATTTGATATGCTAATTTTGGCGCACCATCCAGACTAAAAATCCCAATATTTTATCTACGGGAGGTAGCGGATAGTCGGTAAGATCGATCGTCACTATTTGCCCTTCCAGCTTGAGAAACCGCCAAGCTGTGCCGCTGGAAACGCTGCCGTAGATGGCTGATATCGAGATCCCTTTCGCTTCATTAAACCTCTGGGCCGCCACCATTTCAGCAATACATTGACCCAAACCTACTTTCAAATCTCCTTTTTTAGCTTCCACCATCACAATTGCTGGGGCTTCAATGTCTAATTGTTCGGGGGAACGGCTGATGAGAAAATCGCAAACTCCTGTAAGTCCAACAGCAGCATCGACATTAAATTCTTCACCCGAAAACACGCTGATTTGTTGGTTCAGAATCCTGCGAACTTCCAGCAATACAGGGTTGATAATAGCTTCAGAACGGGCTTTTTCTGTGCTAGTAGCGATCGCCCAAGGCAAATTTGTCTCCAGCATGGTCTGCAAGGCTGTTGCGGGTGCGATCGGCTCGATTTCCGGCAGAAATCTGATTCCTTCGACTGCTGTGAGATTGAAGGCTTCTTTAACTTTGCCGATCGTTGTAAATTGACTGTAAGGCATAAGAGTTTATGTTTTTATTTCTGCTTTTTACTTAGATAAGACGGCGGTTGAAACCGCGTCTACACAAACGATGTCCGCCTCCGCGGACTAAAGATAAAAACGTAATTTTTACCGCCATTTTTACCGCCCCCTCGGAAACCCGCGTCGGCGGGTTGTGCCTGTAGAGACGCGGTTTCAACCGCCGGATTTTCTATTAAACTCGCTGCAACTTCGCCGTTCTCGGATCAATAATTTTGCGGCCCAAACCTGTAAACTTAATTGCCAGATTAGTTTTATCGCCCACTCCCAAAACATGGGTAATTTCTCCTACTCCAAAAGCATGATGAAAAACTCGTTCCCCCGTTTTCCACTCTGCTGATGGAGAACTGCCGGAATTAGCTGCTGAATTATTAGTTTTTCCCTTAGATGCAGCCGTTTTCCCTGCTTTAGTTTTCTTCGCACTTCCAGCCAGCAAATGTGTGGGCAATTCCCCTAAGAATAGCGAAGGGGTGCAGTGTTCCCGGAAACCTCCCCAAAGGCGACGTTCGCGAGTGTGGGTGAGAAATAGCAATTCCTGGGCACGAGTGATGCCGACGTAGCACAAACGGCGTTCTTCTTCGATCGCTTTCGGGTCGTCTAAACTGCGGAAATTGGGAAATAAACCCTGTTCCATTCCGACTAGAAATACCACGGGAAATTCTAACCCTTTTGCTGAGTGCAGCGTCATCAGCGACACGCGGGAATCTTCTTCCTGCAAGTCATCTAAATCGGATGCTAAAGATGCTTTTGCTAAAAATGATGTCAGCGTCGGTTCTTCGTTTTGTTCTTCAAATTGCAGCACAGCATTGTACAATTCTCTGACGTTTTCTATGCGATTTTCGGCTTCCTCGGTTCCTTGATTTTTCAAATCTTCAATGTAGCCTGAATCTTGGATAATTCCTTGGACAATTTGCGAAGCCGGCAGAGTTTCAACTTGCGATTGCCAGCGACCAATCATTTCGGCAAACTTAATAATAGCTTTTGCCGATCGCCCTGCGAGAGTATTGACAGAAGATTCATCGCTGAGGATTTCCCACAACGGAATGCCCAATTGAGTTGCAGCGTCTTCGATTTTGGAAAATGTGGTATCCCCAATGCCGCGACGGGGAGTATTGATGATGCGTTTGAGGCTGACGCTATCGTCGGGATTGGCAAGCGCCCGCAGGTATGCTAAGATATCTTTGATTTCTTTGCGATCGTAAAACTTCAGGCCACCGACAATATTGTAAGGAATGTCTAAACGCATTAACGCTTCTTCAAAGGATCGAGATTGAGCGTTTGTGCGGTAGAGAATCGCAAAGTTACTGCCGTTTTCGTATTCGGAATTTTGGCGCTTTAAGGAATGAATTTGACCTGCTACAAATTCCGCTTCATCTAATTCGTTGTCTGCCCGCCAGACAACAATCGGAGCTCCCGGTTCGCGAGTCGGCCGCAGAATTTTTTCGATCCGTTCGGTATTGTGTTCGATCAAGTGGTTCGCGACTTGCAGGATGTTTTCGCGCGATCGATAATTTTCCTCTAATTTTACCATTGTCCGAGTTTTCTCGTCGGACAAACCATCTCCAAAATCCTCTTGAAATTCCAGCAATATGGTATAATCTGCCATCCGAAAGCTGTAAATTGATTGATCGACATCGCCCACGACAAAAATCGAGCGGTTTTGCCATTTATCGAATTTTTTAGGATCGGCGTTATTTGTCACCAACATCCGAATCAAATCGTATTGAGTGCGGTTAGTATCTTGGTATTCGTCAACTAAAATATGGCAAAACTTTTTATGCCAGTAACTTAATACTTGCTCGTTTTGGCTCAAAAGCTTAACGGGAACGAGGATTAAGTCGTCAAAATCTAGGGCATTGTTGGCTGCTAAAGCGTCTTGGTAGCGACTGTAAACATCGGCAATCACACGACCTCGATAATCCGGTTCTGCTGCTAGGTATTCTTGAGGCGACAAGCCTTTATTTTTAGCATTGCTGATGGCATAGCGGACTTTTCGCGGATCAAATTTCTTATCGTCCAGATTGAGAGTTTTTGTAACAATTTGTTTGACGATACCTTGAGCATCTGAATCGTCAAAAATCGAAAAATTTTTCTTCCACTGCCGGCCTTTTTCGTCTTGATATTTCTCAATATCGTAGCGGAGAATGCGACCGCACAAAGAGTGAAAAGTCCCCATCCAAATGTGTTTGGTAATTCTCTGGTAAATTTGCGATCGCAATTTCGTCTGCACATCCGGGGCTAAGTCTACCAAAGGTTTGCCATATTCGGCTTCAGCTTGCTGAGTTGCCAGCAATTTCTCAATTCTTTCTTTCATCTCCCTGGCGGCTTTATTTGTAAATGTCACCGCCAGAATATTTTCAGGATCAACTCGATGGGTGCGAACTAAGTTAGCAACTCGGTAAGTTAGAGCTCTGGTTTTGCCGGAACCAGCGCCCGCTACTACTAACAGCGGCCCGTTATAATGGGCGACTGCTTGGCGCTGAGATGGGTTGAGGTGGCTGAGGAAATCAGTGGTTTGAGTCATAGCTAGAAAGTTAGTTTAATTTTTTAAGCGGTAAATAATACTTGGTATGGAATACCGCGATTTTTTTTAAGGTAAGGTGCGCTCGCCCTACAATATAATATCAGATCAGACGGCGGTTTAAACCGCGTCTACACAAACGATGTCCGCCTCCGCGGACTTAAGAGAATAGCGTAAAACATAATTTTCACCGCCTATTCTTTAACCCGCGGAGGCGGGTTTTGTCTGTATAGCCCCGGTTTCAACCGCCCGGTATTCTAACGTTTAAATATTCGTATCAGCCACATTGCTGCTAATATTCTCAAGCCAATCCAGATGGCAATAATTACAGCAGATGCAGTGCGCTCGCCCTACTACAATATAATATCAGATCAGACGGCGGTTTAAACCGCGTCTACACAAACGATGTCCGCCTCCGCGGACTTAAGAGAATAGCGTAAAACATAATTTTCACCGCATATTCTTTAACCCGCGGAGGCGGGTTTTGTCTGTATAGCCGCGGTTTCAACCGCCCGGTATTCTAACGTTTAAATATTCGTATCAGCCACATTGCTGCTAATATTCCCAAGCCAATCCAGATGGCAATAATCACAGCAGCGGCCGCCCTATTTATCGGTTTTCCTCGCTCTATTTCTGCGGCTGCTTTTTCCCGACACTCGGCTAAAACCTGTGACGGAATCATCTTCAGTACCAGCCAAATTCCCAAGGGTACAATTATCAAATCGTCCAAGTAGCCGAGAACCGGTATGAAGTCAGGAATTAAGTCGATCGGGCTAAAAGCGTAGGTCACCGTAAGCCCTGCTAAAATTCTGGCGTACCAAGGTACTCTCTGGTCTGTACTGGCTAAATAAACCGCGTAAGTCTCTTTTTTGAGTCGGCGGGCAGCTTGTTTTAAGGATTGCATATAATGACTAATGACTAATGACTAATGACTAATAACTAATAACTAATACTTTTTTTAGTTGCTAAAAATGTAACAAGCCGGATATTTAGCATTTTCAGTGGGAAGGTAAAGTATAGCATCTGTTGTATGTGAGGAGAATCAAGTTTATGAGTTCAAATTTGCAACGTGGCGATCGCATTAATTTCCGTAGTCTGCTAACAGCCTTGTGTTTAACCTTAACTCTCGTCAGTTTCGTGAGATTAGATCCGGCGGCTGCTCAAGAACAGCGGATCAGAACGTTGACTGTTACTGGGCGGGGTGTGGAAGCGATTCCTACAACTCAAACACAAGTACGGCTGGGGGTTGAGGTGCAGGGGAAAACGGCGGCCCAGGTGCAGCAGGAAGCGGCGAGACGATCGTCCGCTGTGGTAGAGTTGCTGCGATCGCGCCAAGTCGAAAAACTAGAAACTGCAGGCATCACCCTCAGTCCGACTTACAGCTACGAAAACAACCAACAGCGCTTGACGGGCTATACGGCGACGAATACCGTCAGTTTTCGGATTAATACTGCATCTGCTGGCACTTTGCTCGACGATGCGGTGAATGCCGGAGCCACACGCATCGACGGTGTGAGTTTTGCCGCCGCCGAAAGTGCGATCGAATCTGCTCGAAAACAAGCAATCAAAAAAGCAACTCAAGATGCTCAAGCGCAAGCGGATGCAGTCTTTAGCGCCCTCAACCTGAAGCGGGGAGAGATTCTGGGCATTCAAGTCAACGGTGCTAGCGCGCCGCCTCCTATGTACCGGCAGTTTGCTGCTTCTCGCCCTGCTGGTGCTGATATTATTACAACACCTGTGGTGGGAGGCGAACAGCAAGTAGAAGCTTCTGTGACTTTACAATTTGGATATTAAATAGTTAGGGGTTGAACTGGCCACCTCAGCTTGACCCTAACTATTTCTCGATTTATCAAGCAGCTTTTTCTACAAAAAACTTTAGCCGTTTTAACCACTTCTGCCAGTAGTCTAGAAACGGAATCTCTCCTTCTTCAGGGGGATAGTTCCTCAATAAATAGACTCTCTGTTAAAGCCTAGGCGATCGCATTTCTCATACACAGAAAAGAGTGGAATCTTTTCTCAGATCCACTCTCTGTTAAACTCTCTTAGTGCTAGCTTTAACAAGCTGGAGTTAAGTCCTTACTTTACCTACTCCTTAATGATTCTCTTGTCATGAATGACCACTTTGTCCTTGAGTTCAGGATTGCCGGAGATGTGAATATCGCTATCCTTATTTTCCTCTGCGTCGGATTCGGCTAGATATTGGGCAGATGACTTAAAATCCTGCGCTGCAGGTTTAGCAGATGGGGTTGCATTTTGGGCCGAGGACCTAAAATCAGGCACTGGAGGTTTAGCAGATTCGGCTGCATTTTGGGCCGATGATTTAAAATCATGCGCTGCACCTTGAGGAGATGGGGTTGCATATGGGGCAGATGACTTAACATCCTGCTTAACATCCTGCGCTGCACCTTTAGCAGATTCGACTGCATTTTGGGCAGATGACTTAACATCCTGCTTAACATCCTGCGCTGCACCTTTAGCAGATTCGGCTGCATTTTGGGCAGATGACTTAACATCCTGCGCTGCACCTTTAGCAGATTCGGCAGCGCTTTGAGCAGATGACTTGATTGATTCAGCTACACTCTTGCCTGATGACTGAAGCGATTCGGCTGCGCTTTTTATAGAGGGCTCAACTGCTTTCGCTGTATCTTTTACAGTCGATCTCAGATCCTTAGTTGCGCCCTCAATTTCCTGAGCTACAGCTTTGGCAGAAGGTTTAATTTCATCGGCAGTGCTCTTAATAGAGTCCGCTGCACTTTGTACAGAAGGCTTGATACCTTCGACTGTCTGCTTGACTGAATCTTTTACTTCTCTAATCGTAGGTTTGACTTCCTCGGATGCACTCTTGACTGCATCTACTACAGAAGGCTTGGCTTCCCTAACTGTCTCATTGACAGATTCGGCTATACCTTTAATCGAAGGCTTAGTTTCCTCAACAGTCTCCTTGACTGCTTCTGCTGTAGCTTTGATAGATGGTCTAACTTCCTCAGCAGTTTCCTTTACTACTGTCCCTAGCTCTTCTACAGTGTGTGTAATACCGTCTGCTACAGCGTGTGCTGCATCCCCTAAATTATCTACAGCACGGTTAACCGTATCAGCAGTACCTTTACCAATCATAGCGCCAGCAACTGAGCCTGCTACAGCACCAATAATGCCTCCAGAGCGAGCACCGAGTATACCACCGACTGCTGCTCCAGCTATCCTCGCACCAAGGCCTGAGCCTGATGATTGATCTTCCGTTGATTCTGCATTTTCGTTAGTCTGAGCCTGAAGCTGCTGGTTCTCGCTATTGTCAACATTCTTTTCCTGGGAGTCACGATTGGCTTCAGGCTGGTTAAAAGGCGGCTTGTTATCAGTCATGGATATGCTTGGGTATTACTACTACATTCACTAGACTAACTATTTACTTCTAATAAAATCTACTGCCTAAGAACTAGATTTGGACTGTTACTTAAGAAGTAGATTTTTAAAGGTACTGACCGCTAGCGCGGTAGCGGCTCGCAGGGTAAGCTCATCTAATTTGGTATAAATCGTACTTGACAAAAAGGGCAAGATATAAAGGAATATCCTGTCAATAGCGGTTCTTTTGAACCCATTTGAGATATTTTGACGATGGACAGACAACGAGCGATGGATAGACAACGGACGATGGACAGACAACGGGCGAAAATAACTCATGTATACAGAGTTGTTAAGAGATTAACTATTTATATCTAAAACTAAGCAATGTTTATTAAATATTAATGATAATTACAGGTGTAAATGCTTATTAACTATTGGAGCAAAAAGTTGATTTTCACTTATAGGTTAATATTTAAAAAGGATAAATAACATATTTATTTTTGCCAATAATATCATCATAAATGATTGAATTAACTGATTTGTTTTGTAGACCTTGTTGAGTGAGGGTAGGAAAGGCTAAATATGCAAGTCAGAGAAACCAGTATCCACAAAGCTTCGTAATTTTCAACTTATTTTTTTCATACCCTGATTAAGCAACGCCAGATTTTGGAGTGATCTAACTCACGATCGAGCTCTTTGAACAGCAACTTGACCGCTTTAGCTGCCAAAGGATCTCGCACTTACGTGTAATTGGGCATAAGTTCGATCGCCCCCAACAACCCCCAAAACTTCAATTACTACCGGATCGTCGATCGAAGTGACAGAGATCGACTAAAGTAAACAGAAATTATTATGGGCGGTAATTAGAGTGATTGAGACTTTAGCAACAGGAATCGCAGCAGCCGGTTCGCTGCTAGCATTGGGCGGATTGGGCCTAGAGTTGAACTATCGCCGGACTGGGAGTGCAAATAAACTAGAACTAACAGCCGGAGAATGGCACTTAGCCATCTCGGAACCCAACCGTTATCTTTTAGTCGGGGAAATGGAGTTCCGCAACCTGACACAGCGGTTTGAGATTATGTTGCCGGAAGTGCGGGCACAGGTAAAACTGCTGTCAGACGGAAGTTTGGATGGCGTTACCTCCGAGACAAAGGTGATTCCTTGCCACAAAGACGCAGCAGCCAGAGCAGACGATTACTGGTTCGGCTATATTGTTAAAGCCCAAAAAAACACAAAAATTAAAGTTTCTGTAGACATTCAAGGGCAAGATTTAACCAAATTGCAGTCAGCTTGGGTGCAAATACATTACGTCACCTACGGCCCGGGCGGCCGCATCCCGAAAGTCCGTAACGTAGTAGTCCCGCTGCAATTTCCCAACTCGGAAACCGTACCCATCGCCAGAAATGTCGGAGTTGCAGAAGTCTTGCCGATTCGCACTCACATACTGGCGGAATTGGACAATCCCGTCGAAATTGTCAAGCGGTACGTGCTGCCGCGCGCCCAGAAAGGCGATATAGTCGCCCTGGCAGAAACTCCCCTAGCTTTGATGCAGGGACGCTATCGCCATCCCAGCGAAGTCACACCCGGATGGGCGGCAAAGCGAGTGTGCTTGTTTTTCTTGCCGATGTCGAGTTTGGCCACTGCTTGCGGAATGCAGACGTTGGTGGATGTAGTTGGGCCTTGGCGGGTAGTCGCGGCATTTGCGATCGGCGCTGTGGCTAAAATATTCGGTAAACCGGGAGTCTTTTACCAACTTGCAGGGGAACAAGCCAGACTGATTGACGACGTTACCGGGACTTTGCCTCCCTTCGACCAATTTATTGTCCTAGGCCCGGACAATCCCCAGCAAGTTGTAGAAGAAATTCAACGAGAAACCGGACTTGCGGCGGCGATCGTAGACGCTAATGACTTGAAAGCAGTTAAGATATTAGCAGCGACCTCCGATTTATCGGTAACATTCTTAGAGCAAGCCTTGCGAAGCAACCCCGCCGGGAATGCTGACGAGCGAACACCGGTCGTTTTAATTCGACCTCTGCCACAAAAATCTTGAGTTGAAAACAGAAAATTAAAAATTCAAAAAGATGATTTGAAATTTTTAATTTTCGATCGCGCAAGAAAGGGAGAAGAATCAAAAGTTATAAGTTTTGAACTCAAAATTTACCCATTCAAAACTCAAAACTTCCCTAACTCTTCCCCTTTCTGAATTTTTATTTTTAAATTTCCATTCTCCACTTTTATGCTATGACTTCATTTCCCTCCCAAAACCAAAACCAGGTTGTGATTCGCCCGTTTCAGTATCGCGACATCGAGGTGATGGAACAACTGTGCGCGGAAACAGCCGAAGAGCCAGAAAACCGCAAGGGCGCAAGCTGCGACGTGGTACTAGGTAGAAAGTTGCAGCAGATTCGTCGCTGGTACGGACTACTAAAGATTTTTAGCTTGTTTCCCAACCCTTGTCAGTCCCTGTTCCGGGCCCACGTTGCCGAAGAAGAGGGGAGCGTTAAGGGGATAATTCAGATTTCTCCTTTCAACCGCACCCGCAGCACTTGGCGGATCGATCGCATAGGAGTAGACCCGGAAGCCCGCAGCAAAGGAATTGGTTCCATGCTGCTGCGGTACTGCTTTGAGGCAGTCTGGGAGGCGCGGACGTGGCTGCTGGAAGTGAATGTCGGCGACAAAACTTCCTTGGCTTTGTATCGGCAAAACGGGTTTCAGCCTTTGGCCCAGATGACTTACTGGACGATCGCCCCAGAACGCCTGCAAGAAATGGCTTCCTCGACGCCAGATTTGCCCAACCTGCTGCCGGTGAGCAACGCAGACGCTCAGTTGCTATACCAACTGGATACCGCGTCTATGCCGCCGCTGGTGCGCCAAGTATTCGATCGCCACATTCAAGATTTCAAAACCAGTTTTTTCGGCGCTTTAGTCGAAGGTGTCAGACAGTGGCTGGGCAAAACCGAGGTAGTCAGCGGCTACGTGTTTGAACCGCAGCGCAAAGCCGCGATCGGCTATTTTCAGGTGCAGCTATCCCGCAACGGCCAGCAACCGCACGTCGCCCAGTTGACTGTACACCCGGCCTACACTTGGCTTTACCCAGAACTGCTGTCCCAGATGGCGCGGCTGGTTCAAGATTTCCCGGTTCAAAGCCTGCAACTGGCTTCCGCTGACTATCAGCCGGAACGGGAAGCTTATTTAGAGCAATTTGGAGCAGTGCGCCTGGAACACAGTTTGCTGATGTCTCGATCGGTGTGGCACAAATTGCGCGAGTCCAAGTTAGTCTCTCTCGAAGGACTCCAGCTATCAGAAATGCTGCAAAGCTTCCAGCCAACTCGCAAACCCGTACCGGGCCGGATGTCCTGGCTCGGCCCAATGGCTGGGGAAGCAGCAGCAGGGCCCGCATCCTCCGAGATCAAACCGCTCTTGACTGATTCAGGAAACAGCCAAACCAATCAAGTTAACCCCTTGAACTTCCAAAATTCCGAATCATCGGCAACAGATAGCAGCAGCATTTTGCCTCTAAAATTGCCCGAATTGCCTCTAGACGGCGGCGGGCCGGGAGAAGTTAATTCTTAGTGAAAGCAGAAGGTAGAAGGTAGAAGGCAGAAAAAAAGAAAATGAATCATCCAAGAAATTCATTTTTTTCTATCATCATCCCAAAATCTCCCTTCTGCTTTTGATTGATACAGCATATTCCATGTATAAGCTGTGGAGCATTTAAACCAGTAACGAGGCTAGTAGGGTGCGTCATTCGCGAACCCTTACGCTGAAACGGAAAACCTTAGATGCTGACGCACCTTACGCAAGTCCTTTAAATGCCGAACAGCTTATGCGGTACACACAATCTTGTCGTAAGTAAGGTGCGTCGCCACCAGTCAATCTGCAAGTTTCATTAAACATGAGCAGCGACGCACCCTACATAACAATGTACCAACAATTAAGGCGGATACTGTACTTCATGAACCACCGAATATGCTGTATCAACTTAAGATTACCTATTTTGTTCTTACTTTCTTCTGTTATTCCTTCGCGTCCTTAGCGTCTTCGCGGTTCGTTAAATAAGATTATTTCCGCAAAAAAAAGTAAATCTAAAATCTAAAATCTAAAATCTAAAATCTAAAATTGATTGATTGATAATGTCCAACGATAAATTATGGATTTCAGCACTGGGATTAGATATCGGCCTCAAACGAGTCGGCATCGCCGGGTGTGACGGCACCGGTTTAATAGCTACGGGCATTACAACACTGGTACGATCGTCCTTCGATCGAGACGTAGCTTATCTCCGAGAGATCGTGCGAGAGCGGAGAGTGCAAATTTTGGTTGCAGGCTTGCCCTACTCCCTGAGCGGAGAATTGGGTGCTCAAGCCCGACAGGTGCAGAAATATGCGAATCGCATCGCCTCCGCCTTAGAGCTCCCCCTAGAATACGTGGACGAGCGCCTGACTTCGGTTGAGGCAGAGGAATTGATGAAAGCTTCAGGGATTTCGCCGTCGCAAAATAATAAGGGTGCGATCGATCGCAAAGCAGCAGCCCTGATTTTGCAGCAGTGGCTAGACGAGCGGAGGCAAAATATCTCCGCCCTTCCCAATCCTTGATAGCTGGTAACAAAGGCGTGATATCCTGGTTGTGCAAGTTTGCTACGCACACCTGTAACCCTTGACAAACTGGAGAAAATTCTGCTGTACCCTCGGTACTGAAGAAGCACAAAATCGTGATTTGTCCTCAGTGTCGCTTGCTGACTCGACTGAGATTTAAACGCTGCACTCCTCGCCTGTGGAAAAGGCCGCGAGTCTCGCGGTTTAAGCTTGTGGACTGGCGATCGCCCACTTAGCCAGAATATCGCCACGAAAATTCCCAATTGTCAAGCCAATGTTACTGAATTATTGACGGAAAACTAAGATACACGCGATGTCCTCATCCCCATACCGCAAAAAAGAGAATGGCAATTCCAACGAAGAGTCCGTCACCTTGACGGATGAAGTTGGGCGATCGCTAACTTGCAACATAGAATATTCTATGAACCTAGAAGGTCAAGAATATGCTTTGCTGCTTCCAATTGACTCACCCGTAGAAATTTTTACTTGGCAGGGAGACGAGACGGACGAAGCAGCAATTCCTGTAGAAGACGAGACCGAAATTGACAAAATTTTTGAGACTGCTAAAGTTGTCCTGCAAGAGCAGAACTTGACGCTCCGACGCACAGCGGTGACGCTGACTGTGGTTGGCGAATTGCCGGAATTTCCCGAAGAGGATATGGCATCTGATGTCGATCCCGATGAGGAGTCGGAGTTCGAGGAACTGATGTGGCTGACCAGTTTCTACCACGAAGAACAGGAATATGCGATTTATACGCCTCTAGACCCGTTCTTTATCTTGGCTAGAATGGATGACGACGGTAAGCCAGAATTGCTTTCGGAAGAAGAGTTCCAAAGGCTGGAACCGATGTTACCTATGCTGGAAGACCAGTTCTTTGATGAGCTTGATTAGATATTAATTGCAGGCACAAGCCCTGATGGCAAAAAGCAGAAATTTTTACTATTTTATAAAAAAGTAAACTGCTCGCCCGATCGAACTTTTTCGAGGTGGCCGCTTCTGCCTTCGCGATCGGGCTTTTGAATTGGGCCGCGTGAATTGGGTCTTTTAAAGGGCTTGTATTCGTAACTTTTCGGTCATCAATCGCAGGTCATCAGTCATTAGTCGCTAGTTACCCGCCGCTTATCCAGGACAACGGACTATGAATAAAGAACAAATGACAAAAGGCAGCGCGCGCGAGAGCCGAAAAGGTACTCCGCAAGTCTCTAAATGGTTGTTTTATCTGGCGTTGCTGCCGGTAATCTGGGGGGTTTGCGCTTGGCAAGGCTGGGCTTGGTGGAGCTGGGCTTCAGCGGCGCCTAAAATAACATCCTCATCGGGCAATCCGGCAGAGGATGCTGCTGTTTCGATCCAAATCCCGGAGGGTACTCCAAGTCAAAAAATCGGCCGGGATTTAGAGGCCGCAGGGTTGATTCGATCGAGCTCGGCATGGAATATGTGGGCCCGCTGGCTGACTCTGCAAAACCGCGAGGGAGGTTTTCAAGCGGGAACTTACCAACTGTCGCCGACTCAGCCTCTGAGTGCAGTTGCTGACAAAATTTGGAAGGGCGAAGTCGTACAGCAGAGTTTCACGATTCCAGAAGGATGGTCGCTGCAACAAATGAGCGCTTATTTTGAAGCGCAAGGTTTTTTCCCGGCTAAGGAGTTTATGGCGGCCGCGAGTCAAATTCCTTACGCTCAATACCCTTGGCTGCCGAGCGGATTGCCTCATTTGGAAGGTTTTTTGTACCCGGATACTTATCAGCTAGACGGCGATAGAATTACTCCTCAAGCTGCGATAGCACAAATGCTCACCCGTTTCGAGCAGACAGCTTTGCCGGTATATCAAAAAAATCAGAATAATACAAAGCTCTCTCTCAAAGAATGGGTAACTTTGGCCAGTATTGTAGAAAAAGAAGCTGTGGTTGCTTCCGAGCGGAACCGCATTTCTGGAGTGTTCAACAACCGTCTGAAAAAGGGAATGGCGTTGGGTTCTGACCCGACAGTTGAATACGCTCTCGGTATCAGGCAAACTAAGGAAAAGCCTCTGACTTTTAAGCAAGTAGAAACGCCTTCTCCTTACAATACTTATATAAATCCAGGACTACCCCCAACTCCGATCGCATCTCCGGGAATCGCCAGTCTGGAAGCGACTCTGACTCCGGAAAATACAGAATATCTGTATTTCATGGCGCGGTACGACGGCACTCACATTTTCAGTCGCACTCTGGCCGAACATAATGCTGCTGTGGCTCAAGTTGACCAAAAAGTGCGATCGGGTCAATAGATGGGCAATGACTAATAAAAAAGTAAAAAGTCAAAAGTAACAAAGGAAAAGCAATAATTATTCACTTTTGATTTTTTACTTTTTCAATCTTTAACTCCCAATTTCTTATTTCTCAATCTAAAATCTAAAATCTAAAATCTAAAATCATTATGACTTGGGGTAAATTACTACAGCCTGACTTAGTTCTAGGCGATTCAGTCATGAAGTTAACGGCTGATATTCTGGAGAAACATCAGATTAAAGGATTAGTGTTGGATGTGGACGAAACTCTCGTTCCCATTACGGCAATGAATGCTTCTCCTGAACTCAGCTTGTGGGTACAAGAAATTAGACCCGTGGTATCGCTATGGTTGGCAAGCAACAATTTAAGTGAAAATCGGATCGGTCGAATTGCTGATTCTTTGAATCTACCATACATCACGGGTGCGGCTAAGCCGTCCCGCCGCAAGTTGCGAAAAGCTGTGACGGCGATGAATTTGCCGGTGGAACAGGTGGCGATGGTGGGCGATCGACTTTTTACTGATGTTTTAGCAGGCAATCGTTTGGGTATGTTCACTATTTTAGTGGAACCAATGGTTGATGCTGGGTATGCGCTTCGTAAGTATCCGGTGCGCTCTTTTGAAGTTTGGGTTTCTCAAGCTTTGGGGGCTTCTCTGAAAATTAAAGATTAAAATTGGGCATCGGGAATTGGGCATGGGGCATGGGGCATGGGGAATTAGTAATTAGGAATTGGGAATTGGTAACTAATGGCAACAGACAACAGTCAACAGTCAACAGTCAACAGTCAACAGTCAACAGACAACAGTCAACAGTCAACAGTCAACAGTCAACAGTCAACAGTCAACAGTCAACAGTCAACAGTCAACAGTCAACAGT
>NZ_JAUBTT010000048.1:30900-63497 GCF_036705125.1 Microcoleus sp. B7-D4 | reverse complement strand
CGGGTTCGCCAACAGCCTTAAAGCTTGCAAATAGGTTCTATAAACCCGCCCGCTCCCACGAAAAATCCTCTTATTGAGATTGCTGCAAGATGTCGGTTTCAACCGACTGAAGAAGTAATTTAATCATTGATGATATTTTGAGCTTATCGGTAACAGTAAGCGCAAAGGTTGAAGCCGACTGAAGAAGTAATTTAACCATTCATTCTTGCAGTCCTCTTCAGAGGACTTTAGCTATTAGGCAGGGGTTTCAACCCCTGGCGGACTATGGGTTTTACGCTCAGTTATCAAGAACTTTTTTAACAACTATTCGCCTAGTCATTCCCATCCCCATCGGAGTTTTTCTCCCTACCCCGCAGTAAACAGCAAAATCAGCCAAAGCATTAATTTGCTTAATCACTAAGGGCTCCACATCTCCCAAAATCCGATAGCTAACCTCCCCAACCATGCCAACAAAATCGCTTTGATAGTTAGTCAATTTTTCACTTCGGATATTGACAAATGTCGAAAAAAGTGCATCGAAGGAAAGATCGGGAAGTGCGATCGGGCTGTACTTATTCCAGCGACTAAGGAGACTATTAAAAACGCAGTCTCTAGTAGGAATCACGGAATCAAATTTGCCCTGTCGAAAGGTAGTAGGAGTCGCAAAACTGAAGGCAATTAAGCGATTGGTTTCAGAAGCGCGATCGTACAGTTGAGAGTAATCGCAAGCATTAGCCCAAGGCTGATCTACTTGGGGCGTTCCGAGAATCTTGGTAATCATCAAATCGGCGGGGCCGAGATGCCACGGCTTCGAGGGATTGAGGTTCAGCCAAAGCTGAGTTAACTTGCCGAATAAAGTGTCATCAAGGAGAGTAATTCGCCACCAACAGAGGGTGTGTTCTGGAATCGGTTCTGTGTGTTCCCATTGCAGGAAATGGTGTTTTTTGAAAGGGCATTTTTTAGTTTGCAAAGGGCTGAGGGTGAAGGATTTTTGGGCGGCGGCATCGTGGAGGCGATCGCCGAGTTTTTTGTCAACGGAGCTCACGAGGGTGAGGAAGAGGGCGTGCAGGTGTCTGCCGGTGAGGTATCCGGGGGGAATTGGGGCCAGGGGAAGGATGTTGAGGACGAGGCTGTGTGGCATATTTGGTTAATGGTTGGTGATTGTTGAAAGCATTGCAGACCACCAGGAAATGATATGATTTGCGATCGATTACCGATAATATTGTAGGGGCGGGTTTACCAACAATATCTGCCAATAATTGACAATCTCAAAAACCCGCCCCGGTCGGGGTATTACGGTCAAGCCAAGGGATATCATATGATAGGATATGGGAACGATCGACCATAATTGAAGATCGGGGCGGGTTTACAGAATCTCTCGTTTTTATTACAGATATTGGTGAACCCGCCCCTACAGGAATTATGGTAAATTGCTCGTTCCCAGGTTCTACCTGGGAACGCATTTCTAGAGGGTCTGCCTCCTATTAATCTGCCCGAAAGCGGTATTCCATACAAGCGGGAATTTTGAGTGGCTCAAACTCGTAATATCGCCCTAGCATTTTGACATTTTGGATGAGGCTAACCGGAGGCATATTAACCACATCGTAGCTAATCACTTGATGGGAAAACATCACATCTAAAGGATTTAGCAGATAGGGAAAATTTAAGTTAGCTTCAGAAGTCGAGCGCTTCACTTCCTTCTGTTCTAGGATTTCGACTGCTGCTTTGCTCATCCACTTTCCCAACCGTATCCACTTTGCCAGTTTCAGAGACTTCTCTGAGATTATGAAAAACTCAAATTTGCTTTCCGGCGCAATTTCTTTGGTTCTGCCAAAACTAGGGATATTTTTCTGAGTTTTCTCCATCTCAACGTGATAGTTGTTGTTGGCATATTTCCAAGTGTTGAGGGTAGAGGAGTGAGAAATAGATCGCCCCGGAGTAACATAAATCCCCTGTTGGTTGAGCGCCGTTAAATGCGTCTCGTATTTAGGAACTTGTTCGGGACAGAAATAGCGATAGGAATCTTCTTCAGAAACGGTGGTGGAATAGATTTCGCTATCCACCAAACCGAGGGCGTAACAAAGCGCGTAATTGTGAATTACCGGCTCTGTTTCGTAAAGTCTCCCTATCTCGCGAGTTGCAAAATAAAGGCTATCGTGCAACTCGATTTGACAGCGGTAAATAAAAGTCATGGTTGTTACTCCGCTGCTGCTGTAGCTCCTGCCTTACCCTTGATATGCTTCTTCGCGTAAGCTTTAGCCTCGTCATCGGCTTTCTTCAACATTTTTTTGAGTTCATCTTCATTGCCAATAACAGCTTTAACCTCTGTCACTAATGGTGTAAACTTATCCCCAATAAAGTCTTCATGCACGATAAATTCCTCAGACAGTAACGTTTGGATAGCAGCCCTAGCAGCCATAATCACATCATCTTCATTGAGAGGGTTGTTGGAATTAAGTTTATCGTCACCCTGCAATTTGTCGTAAATTGCTTGCGTCCAGCGGAGGTTACTGGTAATTTCGCCGTCGGCAAATACGACACCAATTAACTCATTTCTGACTCGACCTGTGCGGGTCGTTTGAGCGCCATAGTGTCTGGTTCTGAGGATGTTGTTGAAAACATACAAAAAACTAGCTTCTGTAGGGTCTTTCAGGGTGACAATGCTAGGAAAGAAAATCTGGGGTTTGATGTGGTCTTGCTGATTGATGCGACTGGTAACTTCGCCTGGTTTAGAACCTGCTTCACCCTTAGATGCCATTGTGCCATTCTCAAAGGGAGCATTGAGGGTAAAAGTCTCGTGAGATTCATCAAAAGCGGTAATTGAAAATGCTGTGTCAACTACTACTTTTGATTTTTCTGAACCAGAGTCACCGATCGCAAATCCGTAGATAATGCAATCAGGATTATTCATTGCAAACTTGACATTGTATTCGCAATCTTCAGCGGTCATAAAACCATAGTTACGCAGCAGCTCGCGGCCGACTAAACGTTCTGGTGTAGATTGCTTGCGCTTAAACATGGTAAGGCGGCTGATAGGTTTTTGATCTTCAATCCCGGCCCTAACTCGCGCTTTATTTAGTTCTCCATCTGTCTGAAAGAGAGGATAAGATTCGGTCACTCGTACAGTCAGGAAGTGGGCATATTTTCCCATTGGTTTGTAAGGAATGCTGGCATGAAATAATTTAGCATCAAGGGTTTTCAAGAAAGGCATGATTTGTCTCCTAAGTGAAATTTGTAGTTAAAATGTTACTGGTGCAAATTGCGTGTAGCTTGTCAAACACTAGCTTCAGCTTTAATTGTCAGATTCTTCCTGAGATTCGTCACCGGATTTGTCATCTCTAGCGCGATTTTCTTTGTCATTCTCTAAACGATAAATGAATTCGCAGGTATCTCGGATTAAGTTGATTTGGCGGCCGGCTAAACGGGCCCGATCGCCCGCAAATGATTTCTCAAATACCTCCTCAACAAAGTAGCGACCAAACTCTAAAATTGCCTGTCTTTCTTCCTCTCGATTGCTGAAAATCCAGCGTCCTTCCGCAGTAGAAGAGTGAACGCGATCCATGAGCTTTGAAACTTCAGCAGCAACTGTCAACACTAAAGATTCACCTTGACAACTCAGATCGGCTTCAAGGATAGTTTTAGAAGCAATATCAATCGGTTTCAGCACAGCATTTGCCTTGGGATTATATCGCTTACTTGCACGGTAAAATCGGCGATACAATTCCGTCAATTTTTGGGGGTGGTTTAAACTTGATGCGCTTGTCACAGTCAATCGTTCCTCTTCATGATTATATTGGGCATAAGCGTCAAAACAAGGGTAAAAATGATAAGCATAAAGCTTAATTTTTTGAATTGACGCCGTTTCATTTTTCTGTTTCCGCACCCACTTACTGAGGTAGCTAAACACATAAAGAGGGCTGGTTTCAAAATCAGTGGCGAGTTCAGTTAATTTTCCCCAGTTGGAGTCATAGCCGGACTTCCCCTGTTTCGCATTAACATCAAGATGAATGGCATAAGCAGCAGTTAAAACATTCAAAGGTGCAGGATAAGATTTGCCGTTTTCCTCCCATCCTTCTAAGATATAGTCGAGGCGAAAGCGATCGCGCTTCGTCAAAACCCTAAAAGCTGGCGGTGCGCTATCTAGAAATACGCTTTCTTCAAAGTCTGCACCGTCATTAAATGGCGGAATAGGCGACTCTGAAACCACAGTTTTGACATCCAGAATCATGGGAAATGCAAACGCTAACCAAGCTGGCATAATCCAAGATTCTGTATCAGTTATTTTTTTATCTTTCCCTTTTTTCTCAGGAGGCAATGCCATAAAATAAAAGGTAAGCGGTTGATTTTCGGGATAAGTAAGCTTGAATGTCTTGTCCTTTTTACCTTCCGCTCTTTCATCCAAATGAAAGACATCTACACTTTGATAGCGGCTCAATTCAAAATTAGCCTGAAGTTCCTTGCTAATAAAGTGATTGCGAACTCCCGTATCGAAGCGAGTTTGGAAAATATTATCGTAAGCCTGATGCAAAAATGCGTTCGTTTCAGGGGTGCAGTAATAAGTCGGATAAAAGTAGAGGTATCGGTATTTAGCATCCTCAAATCGTCCTCCAATTTCCTGAGTTTGGCTCATTAAAATCTGCCGCAGCATCATTTCGATGCCAGCAATACTGGAAATATTGCGTTTAGCATTAGAGCCTCCCAGCATTTGCTTGTTAGTATAAACTTGTGGCGTGAATAAAACGGCTGATTCCATTTGTTCGGTAACGGTATAAGCCGAGTGAGAAATCGAACAAACTAACTGTTTTCCCCGTCCCGATTTTTTAGCGGCTTGATAACGTTCTAACTCATCTAAGAAAATCTGACCTGAGATTGGCTCTGCTTCTGGTGTTTGCAACTTTACAACTCGCGTCACCCACAGCCGCAAATCTTCCCA
This sequence comes from Microcoleus sp. B7-D4, assembly GCF_036705125.1. Taxonomy (NCBI): domain Bacteria; kingdom Bacillati; phylum Cyanobacteriota; class Cyanophyceae; order Oscillatoriales; family Microcoleaceae; genus Microcoleus; species Microcoleus sp. B7-D4. The sequence continues at coordinate 58,585 of NZ_JAUBTT010000048.1, read as the reverse complement.
ACCATCGGGGATATTGTATTCAGACAAAATTGGCTGAATTAAAGTTGTAATATGTGCAATCAACTCCTCACCAACTGGACGTACATCCTCAATGCTAGGGTGATGTTCTATATATTTAGCGGCTAAATAGTACCATTCGTAAGGAACTCCGCCCGTATTGCCTTTAAGTTTGTGTTCTTTGAGGCTTTCATTAATCCGTTGAATTTCTCGGATAGTTGGCAGGTGTTCTGAGAGATTCCAGAACTCTGCAACTTCATGAATTAAGTTTTCGGGAGTTAAATCAATTGCTGGTAGTTTGAGTAATTCTGGATCTTTCTTACGTTCCGCGTCGCGCTTCTTGCGTTCCGCTTCCATTTTAGCAACGCAATCTCCCCAGATTTTACGACTCACTGCGTCCCCAAATTCAGCAAGTTGATCTATCCGAATATCATCTGGAAATCGAAAGTTATAATCAGCCGATAAAATTTCCTGTTTTTGGAACTTTACAAGATTATCGCTGCGGTCTTTAGTAACAGGCTTTTTTCCATCTTTCAGAATCCTCAACGTTGCTTTAAGTGCAACTTTCATCAAATCAGGGATGTCGAAAAATAAATTGTAGTAATCGGCATATTTCATGCCTTTACCATCTCGACTAAAGCCTGTTTGTCTGTCTTCTAGTTCTTTGGCACAGAGAGATTTGATTTGATTGACAACTCGATCGGGTATGCTATCCACTGTCACAGAAGGTGCATTGCGGTGTGTCAAATAAATGATACCTGTTGGTAAATACAGCAGTGGCTCATAGTAATGAATATCCTCTGAATTTATTTCAGTATGGGCATTCATTACGGCATTATTGACAATATTGGTGAGGACACCGCGATTTTCAGCAATGCTGTGATAGGAGAGTTTTAGTTGTCTGTCACTGACTTGACCAATCACATTATTCACACCTGGTTTAAGAGCGTCTTGAGGATGTTTGATAATGGATGCTAAACGGTCAGCGAGACAAGCTAATTTTGCTAATTCAACCAGTTTATCTCCTTCCAGTTGAGGCTGAAGTCCACTGTGTATGGAAAAATTCCAGTTGGTATCCGATCGCGTTTGAGCGTTGTAAGCGATGCAGAGTAAATCATCAAGATACTCGCGATAGGCTTCTGGATAGTTGGAATTAATTAATCGATCCAGATTGAGGTCGCGAATGATGGCATCAATAATTTCTCGATGTTCTGGGATTGACAAATCGCGGATTTTATTATCCTTGTTTTTCTGAAAATCTTTGTATTTCTGTGGCATCTGGGGAAATCTGTCATAATCAAATTTCTCGAAGTCGTGGAGAATGAAAGCAGCAACGAGTAACCGTCTTTCTGGTTCGCGAATCACCCGCTTAACGGTTGTGTTCAACTTTTCTAGGCGCTGTTCGATTAAATTAGCAGGGAACAGTCCATTAAGTAAATGAGTATTGAGGGATTGATCGGAGGCACTTCTCCTGTTCATCACTATGCCTTTTGCTGCGAGTTCCTGTTCTTGTGCTTCGATCCATTTACCGCCTTTAGCAGTAACGCCGATCGCCACTCGCAGCAGATTGGGCAGAACATACTCGGCAAAATCAGCCATGATGGGGTCATTGGGATTTTGAGCCAAGATTGCCGATCGCAAAAGCTTGACGGTAATTAACTCCTGTCGGGGCGGTTCAATATCGCGATCGGTACTTTCAAAACCCAACCCCAAATCATCATCATCGTCTTCTTCTTCCAAATCATCCTCTTCCAAATCATCAAACTGTTCAACATTCAAATTCTGTGGTGCGTCAAAAAGTGATAGTTGTATAAATTCTGACTCGGTTGGTTTATTCTTCTTGGCCATTTTCTACTTCCTCCTAGAATTAAGATATTCAGTGATTTGTTGGATATAGATCGGATATTGATTTAATGCTGCTTGAATACCATTGAATAGCTCTACATAATTTATCTCCAAATATCTGTGAGCTAAAATATTACGGAGTCCTGCTGACAGTGCTAAATCTGTCGCAAGTTCAGGGGTGATAATCCCATATTGTCCAGCCTTGACAAAAGAGTCTTTATTGGAGAGAGGCTGAATATTTTTGTCGCGAGTTAGGATATGCTCGTTGATATCGATCGCAGCTTGAGCAATTAATTCCATAATTCGCTCCGAAATTGTTTTATGGTCAAAACTACTCAAGTAATTTTCTAAACTCATTCCTCGAAACCGCCTTAATTCTAGAAGATAATTACCAATAAACTCCAATCTGCTTAAAACAACTGTAGGCTCAATACTCATACTACATCCCATTTCTTCAAAAACAACTCAATTTTATTCCGAAGCTCCCACTCTGTTTGCTTCAGTTTTGAATCGCTCATCAAAGCCTTTTGTTTGAATTTTTCAAATTCTCCGGGTTCACTTTCATACAAAACCTTGCCATCACGAGCGACAAAATGAGCAATAAGTGAGGAGCATCTGTTTAACTCAACAACATCAATTTCATCACTGTTGATTTCAAAAAATTCACCGAGTTTTTGAGGAACCTCAAACCAAGCAAAAGCACGCTCTCCAATGCAAGCTTTCCGTTTGTCTTCATCATAGAGTGTGGCAAAATCCCAGTCACTTTTAGCATGAGTTTGGCCTGTTGCTCTAGAGCCAAACAAAACTAACATTTTGAGGTAAGGAATTTTATTCGGAAGTTGGGAAGTAAGTATTTCTAAATCTATCAATGCTTGATTTTTCATGGCAATTTAGTCCTTGGTTAGTATCGACAGGATGTTATTCAATAAATCTTGAATTGCAAATAGCATCTCCATCCTGAGAAAAAGGATTTACTTGACATTCCAATTCAGAAATTTTGTCTGTCATATCGCTGTTAATCCTTGTGAGATAAATGTTTTCAGCCTCAGAACACTGAATCTGACTTTGCTGCTCGTAAAGAATTGTTACAAGTTTTTGACATTTGTGTAAGATTGAAGTAAATAGGCGCAGGAATTCGCTCAGGTCTTGTGTTAGACCGCAAAGCAAATGGTGCAGTTGGTCGGGGTCGATCTTCTGGGAGGACATAGGGACATCTCTCTGTCGTAGGGCAACATCTGTCATTCTACTACACCCTATTAAATGAGTGAAGACCATATCAAACTATCTTCTACACTTTCTGCTATACTCCACCTGGGAAAGTAATACTTCTTGACTCTGCTCAAGAGTATAAATACCTATCAGGGATTGAAACTTCACCCATTTCCTAGTGGTGGTTGCCTCCTTTCCCAGCATCGGTTTCGGCACGATGCCAAATCCCTATCAGGGCTTGAGCTTTCAACAAATCCACGTTTCACCCCCTTTACTCTTGATCCGATAAGCGAGAGTATCCAAAAGCAGGGCCGATTGACCGAAGGCCACCGAGTAAGGTGCTCCGGGTTCGTGCCTACCAGACTCGTCAATTGGATAAATTTGAAAGTGCATGGGCAATTGCAGCCGTTTTTTAGCTTCCTGAACCGGATAGCGGATGACGTAACTCACCAAACCACGCAATTTAAGCCGCTTGTTAATTTCATTAATCCAGCGATTTCCCGGCTGCAAAACCTGAATAGCCAACAAAACTTGAACTTTCCAAGTATCTGCAACTTCGCCCAAATCTCCGGGATAGATAAATTTCCAATTGATTCGCTCCTCTCGATAAGTTTGCAATTTCATAAAGGCTAAACAGCGTTCAAATCGTCCTTTAGGGATGGGTTGACCTGTGCGTTCCGCTGTCTCTTGCAGCAGTCGCATATAAGCGGCTTCTGTCATAGGTTCAATTTCCAAATTGCTCAAAATTCCCGGCAAATCGTAGGTCTTAAATCGGTCTGCTTCGTTTCGCTCGGTGAGGTCGTACAAACCACACTGAAGAGAACTAGAACCTCGAAAAGTGCAAGCATCTTCGGCAATGGGATTTCCTGTTTTTTGTTTCGATAACTCCTGCCATTCTATTGTCCATTTCTTGACGCAACCTCTCACCCTTCCCAAACTGGTGTCAAAGACTTGTTCGCAATCTTTCTTAAATGCTTTATGACTTTCTGCAAATTCCCGTTTGATGGTTGGGTGGGCTAATCCTTGGCTGCTGCTGAGCAAAACTGACTGCACCCCTGCCCACCGTTTGTAATAGCCTCGGAAATCATTGATTTTGCGGTAGTTATCGCGGATTTGAGCGTGGAATTTAGGACGATCGTAAATACCATCTGCTACTAGCGGTGCATCCTTGTCTTCAAATAGTCTTGCTACTAAAAAGTTAGGTGTGAGAGCATAAGCTGTAAACTGATTAAATGCTATCTTTTTACCATCTTTTTCGTGACTCTCATGGCGTCCCAGCCGTCCCAACCGCTGAATGAAACTGCCTGCATCGGCAGATTCAAAAATTAAGAAATTTATTTTGAAGTCAACGCCGACATCAATGGTGCTAGTTCCCAAAACTAAGTCTGCTTCGAGCGATCGCTCTTTATCCCCTTTCCCCGTCAAACTGGTGTTTTCCTCAACTCTGAGAGTATGCAAGAATTCCTTAAATCTGGGAGTTAGACGCTTGACGGCTGCAATTGAATTGAGAATAATCGCTCCTTTACTACCCGGATGCTGCCGAAAATAATCTTCGATTAAATTGCGATTTTCCCAAAGCCAAGTTTCGGTAGCTTGATAGGTAGGTTCCAGAGAAATGAAAGTTAAAGAAATTGCTCGCGATACTTGCCGCCATCCCTCTGCTTGTAATTCAATTTTTTGGCTTGCTGTATCTGGAAACCGATATTTGTTCTCTGTCAGCGGATCAAAGATCTTCGGTTGAAAACCAGCTTTCTGTAAAAGGTGAATTAATTGTTCGTCTGGTGTTGCTGACAGAAATAGATACTTTTTGCGGCGGTTGGTGTGCTTAATCAACAGCATCGTGTTGATAATGCTGGCAGTTTGCGGAGCCGTGCAAACGTGAAATTCATCAACAATGAATAACTCGAATCTAGTATCGATCGGACTCCACAGCTTATTCGGACTATCTTTGGGAGTTAAATAAGCGTGGCGGTGGAGGTAGTGAAAAATGTCAGGATTAGTAAGAATTATTTCAGATTGCTGAGTGCGAGTGGCGATCGCTTCCCACTTTTTGATGTTTTCACTTTCGGCGTAAATTTCTAACTCCGGGCCACTCAGTCTCGAAACTCGCAATTCATCAACGAGTTTAAACAACTCAATGTATTGCTTAATTTGGATTTCTTGGTCGCGAGCTAGTTCATTTGTTGGGTACAGTCCAATGACATTGTAATACCCTTGGAGTATTCCTTGGAGAAGTGTTTCTAGATAAGCCGCCAAGCTTTTACCGTCGCCGGTCATCGCGGTATTGATAATGACATCAATATTCGGATCGCGAATTGCCTTTAAAGTTTCGAGTTGATGCCAAGAAAGTGTCCAACCTTCCGGTAATTTGACTTCCTGGGGAATCTCCGCAGCGGGACAGGAATAAACGGATTTGAGGGTAATTTGGTAGTCGGACATATGCTGAAAGTGTGTCCGTAGAAAGTGGATATTCCCCATATTGACACCGACAATAGAGATAATCAACCCTGTACCAAGATAAAGTGTCCGTATATTTATGAGTCGCAAAGGTCAATCGATCACCCTATCGGTTTCTGAACGAGATAAATCCCAGTTGGAAGCCTTGGCCCAAGAATTCGGGAAGACGTGGGGCGATCGCCCGAACATATCGAAACTGATAGAAGCCATCGCCCGCCGCCAACTGACGATCGCCCCCAACCACGACTGGCCCCAAACCCGCATCAAAGCCCTAGACATCGCCCGACAGCAATTGCTTGACTTGGGCAAAACTGATGAAGCGCTGGCTATTGCCCAATTGTTGAGCGATCGCAGCGAACTGACCCTCCCTTTCCGGGCCCAAATCGATCAGTTTTTGAGCAACCCATTACCTGCTTGGCGGCAAAAAATCGATAATTTTATCCACAGACACCAACCATTTCGCCTTTCCTATCGAGATGCTGCTGATCGACTTTGGAGTTACACAGTCTTACACGCTCGGATTGTCCCTATTGAAAAGCGACAGTATTTAATGTGCCGCTGCGAAGAATCTGAGGGAAATCAAGACGTACCGGGACTCGAACACAACTGGACGCTGCTGCTCGATCGCATTGAAGATGCTGCGGTGATGTCGGTCGATCAAACATGGTTGCCCGATTTAGAGCGAATATCCGTAGAGTTTCACTTATTTGGCAGGCTTGCCTTTAACTACAGACGAAAGCAAGGCGATGTGGAAGTCAGCGACTTAGAAGGCGATCCGCCAATGAGACGAGTCACCCGTCCGATTTTCAATACCTTCTGGTTTTTCCGCGAAATTGCCCCCTATTGGGAAGATTGCGCGATCGCCTCTCCAGACAGCGTGCGCGATCGATTCCAACAAAAATTGATCGCCCTCTGCCGCCAGTACAACCTGGAAATCCGCGATTAGATCAAAAAAAAAGCAGCCTGTAAAGGCTGCTTTGACAAATAAACCGTTGTTGAGTTAGAGGAGAAAACTTTAAATCGAATTCAAATTACCGCTGTTTCCACTCCTGCCTGAGTTTCCACTATTTTCATCTACCGCTGACTCACCTTGCCTTCAGAACAAAACTTCAAATCCCGATTAGAATGCTGCTGAAAGTTCGTTGACTACTTGGACTCGGCCTCGGAGCACCGCCCGCAACAAGCGGTTGACACAGCCTCTGTCTTCGTCATTCAGAGAGTCGTCGAAGGTGGCGGCCATCAAACCGTAGCGATCCGCCAGAGTCAAAACGCCTGTATCCGTTACAGAAGCGAGGATTTCAGAGATAGCGCCGGGGAGGAGTTGTACGGGGTGCATGGCAGTGCGGTTGAATTCGATATATTTATCATCTTCTGGTTTCCTCAAAATATCAGTGATATTAATAAGGGCGCGAAGGTGATTGTCAGGGGTCAAAGCAAGTGATCCGAGTAGAGTCAAGTTGTGACTTCGGTCACAGGGCGATCGCCCGACAGCTTAAAACCCACCTCTGGCAGATGCGCCCATACCAGCGGAATTTATACATTGGGTATGATTTCTAAATGAGTTCCACCCTTAGCCCCGTAATGAAAATGCTTGATTTTCTCAATCCCATCTTGGGCCGCAAGCCCGATCGCATCAAAGCCAATGTGGAAATCTATACTTGGCAAACCTGTCCCTACTGCATCCGCGCCAAAACTTTGCTGTGGTGGAAAGGCGTAAATTTCACGGAATATAAAATTGATGGCGACGAAGCGGCTAGAAAGGCAATGGCCGATCGCGCTAACGGACGCCGCAGCGTACCCCAAATTTTCATTAATAAGCAACACGTAGGCGGCTGCGATGACATTCACAAACTCGATGCAGATGGAGAGTTAGATTCGCTGCTAGCTCAACCAGCAGTTTAAACTGAGATATTGCAGCCTTCCCAAGAACAGGCAAGATGCCTGTTCCACAAAGTGTGAATTTTCTGCTTGTGGGGAGTAGGGGTTGGGCCGAAGAGCCCGCCCCCGAAAGGCTTATTGACAAAAGTCTTGACTACAAATCTTTGGCAAATTTACCTAAATTATCTTGCCGCCATTTAGCATCCGATCGCCTGTCTGTTTGCAATTCTAAGACGCGAATCCCGCTATTTGGCAGCAAATTTAATTTTTCTTTGAACAGTTCCCAATCCTCAATTACCTCGTGTTCCACGCCATAAGTTGCACACAACTGAGCAAAATTTATCTGCTGTGGCGTGGCAAAAAACTCTTCAAAGGGCGGGTCAAATTTGGCAACTGGCAACATTTCAAAAATTCCCCCGCCGTTGTTATTAATTAATATGATTGTCAGATGACCAACAAATTTATTTTTAATTAAAAAACCGTTTGTATCATGCAAAAGTGTTAAATCCCCTGTTAGCATGATGCTGCTTTGATTGCGGTGAGCAACTCCCAACGCTGTTGATAATGTGCCGTCTATACCGTTAGCGCCGCGATTGAAAAACGGCTTTATTTCTAAGTTGTTCGGCTTCCAGAAAAACTCTACATCTCTGACGGGCATACTGTTGGCAATAAATATCGGTGTTGCTGGTGGCAAAATTTGGGAAAGCAGCCAGGAAACTTTGGGCTCGATTATGTGGTTAATTGTTGCTATTTTTTGGTCTATTGTTTGTCTGACTTGGATTTCGGTGTTGTGCCAAAGTTGGAGGTATTCGTTTGAGGGAGAGGTTTGAACCCCCCCTAACCCCCCCTTGCTAAGGGGGGGGACTGGAGTTGATTTGTCCTTGTTTAGGGGGGGGATTTGAGTTGATTCCCCCTTGTTTAGGGGGGGGATTTGAGGGGGGATATTAGTGGTAGCAGGGGCTCGATCCCCCCCTAACCCCCCCTTAATAAGGGGGGGGACAAGAGTTGACTCGCCTTTGTTCAGGGAGGGGACTTGAGTTAATATAGTTGCGAGATTAGTTGCGAGATTTTCTACGGAGGTTCGCAGGTGAATTGTTTGGCCGTGTAGGGGATCGAAATTGTGGTGGCTGGGGTCGATTATGTAGCGTTTTGGTTGGGTTTTGTCTAGCCAGTTTCGCAGTTCTTTGCTTGTGGGTAAGTCTCCGATTTGAATGGCGATTTCTGGGGTTAATTTATCTGCTAGTTCGCGGTTTCGCAGGATTAAATCGTAGGTGGAAATTAGATGGGGGTTTAGTTGGGCGTAGTTTCTGACTGGGGATAGTCCTTCTGCTAAAACTGGCCAGTTTAAGGATTTGGAAATTTGGCCGATCGCACTACAGTATTTTTCGGAAAATTGAGGCTGTGCAACGCCTGCAATAATTATGCCTTTGCTGCACTTTTGCCATTGTTGCATGGTACTTTCTTCTCCCCCCCTTAACAAGGGGGGGCTGGGGGGGGTAGAGCTTTCTCCTGCGAAAATGGGTTCTAATCCTGCAAAGAAATGTTCGGGATTGAATTGTGTTTCTAAAGCTTCTACAGCTATGTCTGGAACGGGTACCAGCGGGTCACGAAAGGGGATGTTGAGGTGGACGGGGCCGGGTGTTGGAAATTGCGATCGCTCCCAAGCATACACGATCGTCTGCCGCAGATAGTCTAGCATTCCTCTGGATGCAGAAGGTATCGCTAATTCGGCTTGCCAGTTCGGGTAATTGCCGTATATTTTCACTTGATCGATCGCTTGTCCGGCGTGACAGTCCCGCAGTTCGGGAGGTCGATCGGCTGTGAATATTAGCAGCGGAATTCGACTTTCTCTGGCTTCTATTATCGCAGGATAAAAGTTAGCGGCGGCGGTTCCTGATGTACAAATTAGTGCTGTTGGTAAACCGGATTTTTTGGCAATTCCTAATGCAAAAAAGCTGGCTGAACGTTCGTCAAGTATGGGAATAGTTTCTATTTTGTTGTTCAGGGCAAAGGCAATTGTTAGCGGTGCCGATCGCGAACCGGGACAAATCACGGCGGTAGTTAATCCCAACCGCTGCAATGTCTCTGCTAATATTGAAGACCAGAGAGTGTTTGTGTTGCGAAAATCAATCATTTTTCTAATATATTGCTAAACTAAAGCATTTAAAAGTGCTTGTAATTTGAGCTGAATTTCTGCTAGTTCTTTTTCGGGTTCGGAACCCGCCACAATACCAGCACCAGCATACAGTATAGCCCGATCGCCATCGATTAAAGCCGAGCGAATGCCGACGGCAAATTCGCCGTTGCCGGTGCGATCGATCCAGCCGAGGGGTGCTGCGTACAAAGAGCGATCGCAGCTTTCGCAGCCGCGAATTTGCTGTAGGGCAATATCTCTCGGTACGCCCGCCACCGCTGGCGTTGGATGCAGTTGGGATAAAATCTTTAATAAATGAATATCACGGGGAATTCTAGCCCTTATGGGTGTCCACAAATGCTGAATGTTTGACAGTTGCAGCAGCCTGGGAACCGGGGAAAAGTCGGGATTGATACCGAGACTCGACAGGCGATCGACTATAAAATCAATTACAACTCGGTGTTCTCGAATATCCTTTTCGCTGTTGAGTAAACCTTTGCCTAAATTCGCATCTTCCGCTTCATTTTTCCCCCTCGGTGCCGAACCAGCTAAGGCATCTGTTACTAATTCATTTTTGTGAATGCTGATTAAGCGTTCTGGACTGGCACCGATAAAGTTTTGACCTTGGCCGTTACTGGTGGAAAATACGTAGCAACCGGGATAAGTAAGGCGCAAGTTATTTAACGAATCTATTAAACTGAAAGGGGTTTGGGAAATGACATTTATTGCTTGGGACAAAACAATTTTACTGAAATATTGAGACTTGATAAATTCTAAAGCCGACTTTACAGACGTTTTAAATTGAGTGGCATCGTTCACAGGGATTTGTTTTAAAAATATCGAACTGTTTCTAATAGAAGTTATTTTGCTGTAAGAAATCGACGCAATTTTATCGAAATTTTGCCAAATATTATCCGTAATAATCTTAATATTTAAATCTCGGTGAATGATGGCATTTGCAACAATGATGCAGCTATCTTTCAGGCGAGTAATCTGCCATTTTGGTAAAAATACGGTGCCAGGGGGAAAGTAAGAATTGGTGGCGACATTCTCATCGAAAAAAGCAAAGCTACAAAAAAAGTGCGGCCCGCTGAAGGGCAAGCGTTCTGTACCGATGGTAATTGTTCGGGCAAGACAAGATTGAATAAAATTTTGAGCGAGGGTAAATCGATCGCTTCCGGCTACTGTTAAATGGATGGCCGAATCTAGGGCGGCGATCGCAAAACTGTTGCCGGAAATCGGGTCTCTTTTTTCAAAGTAAAAGTGCCGCTGGCAAGGTTCGGAAATCTCTTGAAGTACAACTAGCGGATCGACGGGGGCAATCTCCTGAGAAATACTAACTATTTTTGTTTGATCTTTTTCGGTTAAAGACTGCTGGCAATCTAACAGAAACTGATGCAGTTGATTGCGGTCTTGTAAAAGATTAGCGCGGTGCGGTATTACTGTCATGAAAGCGAGAATAGCAGATTTGTCAGAAAGAGTGCGGTTTTGTCCCGCTAGAACCCCTATTTCGATCTAAGCACGGGAGGGCGATCGCAAAACATGACCTTTCGAGTTTCCCGGAAAGTTTGGGCTCAGCGGGGGGCAAAAAACAGACGATCGTCTTCGTTGGCGTAGCCCCCGTAGGGGCGGGCTTTCCTTCGGATCGCAACGCTTTCGCCAAGGCGCGATCAATCGAAACATTTAGACATAAAACTTTAAGATTGAGCGACTCAATTTCGACTCTCATGCGATCGACCCCGCAGAGGTTTGCAGACGGGCATTACCGGGCGCGCGATCGCCCGCAAAGCCTCTCAAGGGATGCCCGCCGCGCACTCAACCAGATACAGAGTAGAGTTTCTTCACCAATAAAATTGTAAAATTACTACGCTGCTATCAATTGCATCAAGTTTGTGTAATGACAACAAAGTTAATTGAACGTTCAAATAGTAAATTGTGGCTGGCGGCAATCAAGCCACCTATGTACAGCGTTGCGGTGATTCCTATTTCAGTAGGAACAGCCGTTGCTTTTGCCGAAACTCAAACGATTAATTCCTCAATTTTTTCGACATTTTTAATGTCAGCCATTTTGATTATAGCATGGCTGAATCTCAGCAATGATGTATTTGACTCGGAAACAGGCATCGATAAAAACAAAGCGCATTCCCTAGTTAACTTAACCGGAAATAAAGCTTTAATTTTCGGGCTAGCCAATCTGTTTTTAGCAGTCGGAGTGTCTGGAATCTGCGCCATAAGCTGGTGGCAAAAAGACCCAACAGTAATTTTGCTAGTAGTTTTGTGCTGTGCTCTCGGCTACACTTATCAAGGGCCTCCGTTTCGTCTTGGCTATCAGGGTTTGGGGGAAATAATCTGCTTTTTCACCTTTGGGCCGCTAGCCTTCGCCGCTGCTTATTACAGTCAAACTCAAACTTGGTCTGCTACTAATTTGGCGGCTTCGGTTATCGTGGGAATTACTACGAGTATCATCTTATTTTGTTCCCACTTTCATCAAATTGCGGATGATTTGGCTGCGGGTAAAAAATCGCCAATTGTGCGACTCGGTACGAAAAAAGGTGCCCAGTTGTTGCAGTGGTTGTGCGGCAGCGTTTATGCTTTGACTGTGCTATTTGTGGCTTTGGGAATGTTCCCAATTTGGACGCTGTTGATTTTTGGGAGTTTGCCATTTGCGATCGACCTTTGCCGCCATGTCACAGACTATCACGACCAACCTGTTCATGTCAGCAACTCTAAGTTTATCGCAGTTACGCTGCATTTTTCGAGCGGATTGCTGCTGGCGTTGGGCTTTGGTTTGTAGATCGGGCGATCGAGAATTCCGGTAAACTGGAGGTATGGTTTGCTAAGTTGAAGGAGTTGGTGGAGTTGGCAGAGTTGGGCGACTTCTCAAAATCTTCTTTAATTTAGCAATCCGTACCTCACATTGAATCGTAAAAAAGGAGAATCAAAGCATGAGTACGCAAGTAGAAATTGACAAAATCCTCAGCCTAGAAGAAATTTTTAGCCTATATCCTGATGAGTGGGTACTCATCGTCAATCCTGAATTAGATGAAGAATTAAACGTAATTCGGGGTCAAGTTTTAGCCCATGCAACAGAACGCGATGAAATTTACAGTAAGCTTTCATTAAGGAATGGAAAATCTGTAGCCATAGAATATACTGGATCGATACCTGACAACATAGCAGTGATGTTGTAACGAAAATGCCAGCTTATCAGAAAGTTTACCGTTTGTTGCGTTATGGCCAAAATTTGCTAGCCGTGCAAGCGACTGTTGGCAGTAGAGAAGGGGGCGATTTTGTGCGGGTGCGTTTATTGGTAGATACGGGATCTAGCTTCACAATATTGCCAGTTCAAGTATTACAAAATCTGGGTTATGATACGCGCAATCCTTTACGCAGGCAAGAATTAGTTACAGGTCAAGGAAGAATCTATGTTCCTGTAATTAATGTATCTTGGTTTAATTGCGTGGGTCAACTAATAGAAAGTTTTGAGATAGTTGCCCACGATATACCGCCAAATATCCGCATAGACGGTCTTCTTGGTATGGACTTTCTCACTCGTTTTCAGGCAGTCATCTCTGTTGGCAATGCGGAAATTAGATTGCAGTAAATACGGCAATTATAGTAAGACTTGTATATGGATAGATTTAAAAAATATCAATTTCACTATTCCTTAACTGGCAACAGAAATCACCCAATAATTTTATTCCTCCACGGATTCACCTGCGATGGTCAAGACTTTAATCCCATCATTTCCTTACTATCTCAAAATTATTGCTGTCTAGCAGTTGACCTTCCCGGTCACGGAAAAACTAGAGTAATCGGCGAGGAAAGTTGCTACAATATATCAAATACAGCCGAAGCATTGATACAGTTATTAGATGATTTACAAATAGACAAATGTTTGTTGTTGGGCTATTCAATGGGCGGGCGATTGGCACTTTACATGACATTACATTTTCCAGAAAGATTCGAGAAAGTAGTGTTAGAGTCAGCTTCTCCGGGATTGAAGACAGAAAAAGAGCGATCGCACCGCCTGCAAGCCGATTTACAGCTAGCACAAAAGCTGGAAAAGAGCAACATTAAAGATTTTTTATTAAACTGGTACGATATCCCTTTATTCAAATCTTTAAAAAACTCTCCCAACTTCGACAAACTCATAGAAACCCGCTTAGCAAACAATCCCTTAGAATTAGCCAAATCCCTCCGCAACATGGGAACCGGCAACCAGCCCTCTCTCTGGGAAAAACTCGCACAAAATCAAATTCCCATCCTCTTGCTAGCGGGAGAATATGATGATAAATTTACAACTATCAATACCGAAATTGCCAGCTTGTGTCCGGCCGCCCTTCTGGAAATTGTACCAAAAGCTGGTCACAATATCCATTTTGAAAATCTTGATAAGTTTGGATCAGTTGTGAGACAATTTTATGATTAACTAAAAAACAAATGCTTTATCAATTCGAGTTTCGCACTTATCAGCGAAAATTTAAGCGCCCCTTGCGAACAAGTCACGGCATCTGGGATATTCGATCGGGAATTATCCTGCGACTTTTTGGCGAAAATAATCAAATTGGTTGGGGAGAAATTGCCCCTTTGAGTTGGTTTGGTTCCGAAAGTTTTGAGCAAGCTTTAGATTTTTGTAACTCGTTGTCAGGTAATATTTCATCAGAGATGATTTTTGCTATTTCCGGTGAATTGCCGGCTTGTCAATTTGGCTTTGAGTCAGCACTATCAAACTCTCGATCCCCCCTAAACAAGGGCGGGCACGGGGGCACCGCCCCTACTAAGGGGGGGACAAGAAATATTCTCAAAGTCCCCCTTATTAAGGGGGATTTAGGGGGATCTAGACTTCGCCTAAAATCGACATTGATTGCGGGTTCAGTCTTAAGAAGTCACCAATCGAGAAAGGGGGGGAGAAATATTCTCAAAGTCCCCCTTATTAAGGGGGATTTAGGGGGATCTAGACTTCGCCTAAAATCGACATTGATTGCGGGTTCAGTCTTAAGAAGTCACCAATCGAGAAAGGGGGGGAGAAATATTCTCAAAGTCCCCCTTATTAAGGGGGATTTAGGGGGATCTAGACTTCGCCTAAAATGGACATTGATTGCGGGTTCAGTCTTAAGAAGTCACCAATCGAAAGAGGTTGGGAATGAGGAAGAAAAAAATCGGTTCAGCGGTTTATTGCCAGCAGGTGAAACAGCTTTGCAGGTTTTGCAAGTGCTTTGGTTAGAGGGATATCGGACGTTTAAATGGAAAATTGGGGTTGCTGCAATTGAACAAGAATTAAATATTTTTCAGCAGCTAATCGAAGCAATGCACAATTTGTGCGATCGAGAATCGGCATTTTTGCGGTTAGATGCCAACGGGGGACTCAGTTACTCGCAGGCTAAAACATGGCTGGAAGCTTGCGACAAGGTAAAAGCAACTCCCGACTTTTCCGCAGACATTGAATTTTTGGAACAGCCGCTGCCAGTAACACAGTTTCAGGAAATGGTAGAATTGAATGCTATTTATGCAACTCCGATCGCCCTTGATGAATCTGCCGCCAACCTCGATCGCATCCAAGAGTGCTACAGCCAAGGCTGGCGGGGCATTTTCGTCATTAAACCTGCGATATGCGGTTCCCCATCCCAACTGCGAAAATTTTGTCAAACTCACAATATAGACGCTGTTTTCTCATCAGTATTTGAAACCGAAATCGGCCGACAAGCAGCATTAAATTTCGCAACACAATTGTCTTTAAATAAGAGAGCACTCGGCTTCGGCACCGATTCCTGGTTCGATGACAACCATTCGATTTTGGATTTTAGATTTTAGATTTTAGATTACTCCCACGACTAAATCAAACGGGTTAGGTAATTGTTTTGAATCGAGAAACTTGGTGAAAGCATCTATGGCAACAAATCTAACAGTAAATATTCGGGATATCGCGTCTGGCTTGCCTGATAATTGGCTTATCGGTTGTGACAGTCGCGAATTTTCCCGAATTGTCGATCGGCTATTTCAAGAAATCACCCAAAATTCCGCACAAAAAACACCCCCAAAAATTTGCCTCGCCGAACCAGAACCCGTGCAATTTCTGGCCAGTTTCACCGCCGCCCACGCCGCCAAATGCCCGATTTTTCTCTGCAATCCCAACTGGGTAAAACCCGAATGGCAACAAGTCTTTGATTTAGTCCAACCCGACATATTTTTAGGACAATACCCGCTTCCCAACAATCCCCATATCCCAGTCCGCGAAGGCGGACTTCGTTTGTATAGCCGCGAATTCCATTCGCCCGACTTCAATTCGCCCACTAAAAACGGTTTTGATACGATCATGATTCCCACCGGCGGTTCTTCAGGAAAAATCCGTTTTGCCATCCACACTTGGGAAACACTAACCGCATCAGTACAAGGTTTTCAACAATATTTTCAAGTTGACAAAATCAACTCGTTCTGCGTTTTGCCATTATACCACGTCAGCGGTTTAATGCAATTCATGCGTTCCTTGACTAGCGGCGGAAAACTGGCCATTCAGCAATTTAAAGAATTAGAAAATGGTAAAAAATGCGATATTGAACCCGAAGAATTTTTCATTTCTTTAGTTCCAACTCAACTGCAACGGCTGCTGCGGAACCCAGATACAGCTAATTGGCTTGGACGCTTTCGTGCCGTACTTTTGGGCGGTGCTCCCGCTTGGTCGGAACTGTTAGAAACAGCTAGAAACTATCAAATAAAATTAGCGCCTAGTTATGGCATGACAGAAACCGCCTCGCAAATTGCTACACTAAAACCCCAAGATTTTCTCGCTGGCAATAACAGTTCTGGCAAGATTTTACCGCACGCTAAAATAACTATTCGCAGTGCCAATGGCGAGATTTTGTGCGATAATCAAATCGGAAATATTGTGGTAAATGCTAAATCTTTGGCGTTGGGTTATTATCCTAAAAATTTTACCGATGACCAATACTTTCAATTAGACGATTTGGGATTTTTTGATAAAAATAACTACTTAAATATCGTCGGACGCAGCAGCGACAAAATTATCACAGGCGGAGAAAATGTATTTCCGGCGGAAGTTGAAGCCGTTGTGCGATCGACTAATTTAGTTGCGGACATTGCTGTAATTGGCTTGCCAGACAAAGATTGGGGTCAAGTCGTTACAGCTATCTACGTTCCCGCTAATTCCGAAGTTACTGTCAAAAATCTGCAAGCGGCAATAGAAGATAAGTTGAGCAAGTTTAAGCGACCGAAATATTGGGTAGTCGTCGAACAATTGCCGCGCAATTCTCAAGGCAAAGTCAATCGAGAACACTTGCAAGAAATTGCGATGTGTCATCGCCGGTGAATCGATAGAATTAACTGGATTTGACAGTAATTCCTGTAGGGGCGGGTTCACCAATATCTACAACACCAGCGAGAAATCTCACAAACCCGCCCCGCCCAACTGTCAACTGTCAACTGTCAACTGTCAACTGTCAACTGTCAACTGTCAACTGTCAACTGTCAACTGACTAATTACGACAAACCTAATAGCCTTCTCGTCCTCTCCGCTTCTTGCCTTTGAAAATCCATAAACTTTAACATTCGGTAAAGTACCTCTATTTGCCGCAACTTAATACCTGCTTGCTGCGCCACCCGTATCGGATTACCAAAAATCGCCTCAACTTCCAGGGGCCGCGATTCATCATAATCGATTTTCATGCTGGTGCGGTAAGGCTTCATTTTCTCAGTGTAGTCCAGCATATGTGGGATAAAGTCATCGGGAATAATGCGATCGCAACTTTTGGCTGCCGCTACCACTTCCCCCATGATTTCCTTAACTAAAATCAGAGTATCGGGATTAGCCATCAGTTCGTCAGTTCTCGCATCCAACACTACAGACAGCCCGTTATAAGGAATATTCCAAACCAGCTTTTTCCACCTTGACAATAGCAAATCTTCGCTCATTTTAATAGGAATATGAGCACGTTTAAAATCCTTAGCAATTTGGTGCAATCTATCAGTAATACCGATTGCTTTGTAGTCTTGGGCATATTCTCCCAGCGTGATAGTGCCGTAATCTAGGTGGAAGATATGACCGGGCCCAACTTTATAAGAGCAGAGAAAACACAGCCCGCCAAGCACTCGTTCTGCACCCACAATTTTAGCTACTTCCGGTTCGGCATTCAATCCGTTTTGCAAAACTAAAACCGCGCCGTTATCCTTTAATAAATGAGGCAAAATTTTGGGCAATAAGTGATTTTGAGTTGTTTTCAGCGCTACAATTACTACGTCGCACTTAGGCATTTTATGCGCGTCGTGGTAGGCGCGGACGTGGGGGAGTGTGAAGTTGCCTTCGGGAGACTCGATAATCAAACCGTGTTTTTTGACATGATCGTAATCGCTGCGTAGCAAAAAATTGACTTCTAAACCTGCTTGTTGCAGTCTAGCACCGTAGAATCCGCCTAAAGCTCCCGTGCCCACAATGGCATAATTGCGATTTGACATACTATCAAAAAGTCAGAAATAATATCAACAAAACAGAAATTTTACAGTCATTCCCTGTTATTATTTAAAGATAAAACTAATCGGAAACCTCAATCTCAAATTTCCTCATCCACTGCATCAAGTCTTCCGATAGCTGTTTTCGAGTTCGGCCTACTGCATCGATGCAGACGTGCTTAGTCAGAGCTTTAGCAGCGCTTCTTCCTGCAACTTCCTCAGAAAATACTTGATAGGCAATTTCAAATTCATCGCCAGTAACTTGTTTAGGCGTCAATTGAATTATCAGCCGATCGCCCGCAAACATTGGGCGATAAAAATCTACACTAGCATGAATTATGGGAAAGGCCACCTCGGAGTTGCTGAAAAATGCTTTGAGATTGATTCCCGATGCTGCTAGAGATGCCTCGTAAGCTTCGTGGCACATCGCCAAAACGTTAGCAAAGTAAACGACTCCAGCAGCATCGGTATCTTGAAAGCGAACAGTACGGGTGTAAGTGAAAGACATTGAGGTAATAGTAGGCGATCGCAAATTCGATCGCAATTTTACCAACCATCATATCCGTAAACCCGCACTTTGGGAGAAGTTATTAGCTAAGTAAGTAGGCGCTAATTTTTTATATTGTAAAACTCGCCCTCCTCACTCCTTCCCCTGATTTCTTAACCTTTGTTCTTAATCAACATCACGTCTATAATCTTGAGGGCAATATCTTCGGAAAGCCCCAAGGCACTGTAAAGATCGTTCAAAAGTTGTTCTTCTTCTTCTGAAACCTCGCCATCGGCTAAAGCGATATCAGTTGTTACAGCAAAAACTGTTTCTTTAAGTTCGTCGGGAAGCGTTGCCAAAGCAGCATTAAACAGTACCTCAACTCCTTGCCGTTGCAGAATCATCAGCAGGCGATCGAGCATTTTTCTCATCACGTCATCGGGATAGCTGCGGAACAGTTGCATCCGAGATAGCGTCATGCTAATCGCTTTACTTTCGCTGTCATTGATGTAACCGTCTGCTGCTACGGCAATTAGCGCGATCGCCGCAAATGCTTCGGCAGGCCCTAACGTTACGTCCGTTTCTTGGCGAGTCTGCGATACTTTATCAAATAAACCCATGATATTTTCCTCTTTATTTAGTGGTGGATTTAGGGAGTCAGGATGGGTTCTGGCTCTGGAGGTTTCTTGGGAGATTTTGATAATTATATCAAATTTTGTTAGTTATTTATTATCAATAAAATTATGAAAAAATTAAGAATTTTTATTTCGCCCTTCGGCGCTGCAATGGCGGGTTTATTCAGATCCTGAATTGCCTTCCCATATTTCAGGTAAAACTGACATCTTGCACCATTCTCAAGAACAGGCAAGATGCCTGTTCCACAAAGAGTGAATTTTATTGTGGAACAGGCATCTTGCCTGTTCATAAAAAACTTATTGAGAAGGATGTAACATCTCAGTTAAAACCCGCCCTCCCAGCGCAGACGATCTACTTGTGAAAAATGGCTAAATCTGCTTTCAGGAAATCAACAAACTGCCGCGCAGTCCTGCCCGATCGCCCGTTGCGACGAGTTGCCCATTCTTTAGCTCGGTGATCCAAATCATCGGGAGCGAGTTTAATTCCAGCAAGCTCTGCCAGATGTCGGACAATTGTTAAATAAGTGTTTTGATCGGCCGGTTCAAAAGTTAAAGTTAAGCCAAATCGATCGCTAAATGAAAGTTTTTCCTGCACAGTATCCCAAGCGTGAACTTCATCTCCGTCGCTGGGACGAGGCCTGTCGTCAAAAAACTCTCGAATTAAATGCCGCCTGTTAGATGTGGCGTAAACTACCACATTTTGAGAGCGAGCAGTGACATTCCCCTCCAAAACAACTTTCAGAGCTTTAAAAGCATCGTCATCTTCTTCAAAGGAAAGGTCGTCCACAAAAATAATAAACTTTTGAGGAACTCCCCGCAACTGCTCGACAATTAGCGGCAAATCTTGCAAATCCGATTTAGATACTTCAATCAAGCGCAGATTGCGACATCCAAATTCATTTAACAGCGACTTCACCAAAGAAGACTTGCCCGAACCGCGGCTTCCGTACAGCAAAACGTGCAAAGCCGGATAACCAGCAAGCAAAAACTCCGTATTTTTCACCAGAGCATCCCGCTGCCAATCGCAGCAAACCAGCTCTTTTAAAGTTATGCGATCGGGATGCGAAATAGTCGCCAACTGCCCTCCCCGCCACGCAAAAGCGCGATATTCGGCAAACAAACCCGTGCCAAACTGTCGGTAATAAGCTGCCAAAGATTCCGTAGCGCTCGACCATTTTTCCAGTTTTCCGTGCAGCGGCAAATCTCCCTGTTCTGCTACACTTTCTGAATGCCAAATCGGAGGCACTGCGTCAAGTTGACCCGCTACCCGCACCCACTTGCTCAACTGTTCGCTGCTGCATTCGTAAATATTTTGCAGCACTTCTAAATCATGTCGGGCGGCCTCCACCAAAGCGGGGGGCAAACTTGCAAAATCTGTTTGCTGTGCTCGGCGTGAAAAGGGGTTTTCGTTTTTGAGAATTTCGGAAATCAGAGAATCTTTCCAGCTTAAATTTTTAGCAGCCTGAAGTTTGAACCAGTTCCCGTAAGCTATCTGACATTCCAAACCGCTGACTTCGCTGTGGTGAAGGGCTTGCAGCAAATCGAGAAAAGCTTGGCCGGCGGGGCTTTTGAGAACCGATTGATACAGCAGCAGGGATGCTGCTTGGCGCTGGAGGTAACGGATTTGGGCGATCGCACCAGAAGTTAGGGCTGACATAATGGCAATTGTATAACAGTTAGATATCCTGACTGGCTTTAATAAATTTTCTAACAATTCGTGACACTCATTGCAGACCGCGCTGTATAAATTTAGATGCAAAGAGTGAAATCGGGAGGATTAAAAATGAATTTAGGTACAGCAGCGGCGATCGGCTACGGCATTTTAACACTGGTTGGCGGCATCATGGGTTATATCAAGGCCAAAAGCCAAGCCTCGCTCATTTCGGGCTTGATTAGCGGTTCGCTGCTAATTTTTGCCGGCACCGCACAACTCATGGGGCAAAGTTGGGGTTTAACATTAGCAGCAGCCATCTCGGCTGTTTTAGTAATAGTCTTTATTTTACGGCTTGTAAAAACTCGCAAATTCATGCCGGCCGGGATGCTCATTCTAGCTAGTTTGGCATCTTTGGGCGCGATCGTTTACGAAATCAGCGGTCAATATCAATAATTTGTTGACTGTTGACTGTTGACTGTTGACTGTTGACTGTTGACTGTTTTTAGTGGTCAGTGGTTATTTGTTAATTGTTAGTTGTTCGTTCTAATAACCAATAACCAATAACTACTAACCAATAACCAGTGACCAATAACTAATGACTAATGACTAATAACTAATGACTAATGACTAATGACTAATGACTAATAACTAATGACTAATGACTAATGACTAATGACTGCATCAATATACTCCTGAACTTCCCTGAGTTGCTGCCGCTGGTATTCGATCCAATCTTTTTCCGCCGCTCGCTGTTCCGGCGTCTCTTGCTGATACCGCGCCTGCTTCTCTAAAAAATCATTGTAGAACTTTATCGCTTTTTCAACTGTGTGAGTTGCCAGTTTCATGCGCTCCTCAAAAATGGCTACAATCAAACTATCCATGATTGACCCAATCACTTTACAGGAATCTTCAAAATCGACCAAACTGATTCCCATCTTGCTTTTATGAACCAGAGCTTCTACAGGGGCTTTCAGCGTTTCTTTAAAAGTCTTCACAGAAGAGCCAGGTAAATATTTCAGAGGTTCCGTAAACTTCGACACAATCTCGCCGCCTATTGATTGCAGTCTCTCTCTAAATCTCGATTGACTGTTGAGATCGAAGCATTCAATATAAAATTCAATTTTTTCTATATCAATAGATTGTAATTCTTTAAAAATCAAATGGAGTTCATTCTCCATAATTAAAATCACTCGCTCTGCCTGGTAATCAACTTCATTCCGTAACTCTTTGTGCAAATTATCTTTTTCAAAAAAACCGAGAGTATCTCTTTGAAATATTTGATGGTTTTTATCCCACAAAAACCACTGATTTTTTAACTTGGTAGCCTTGTCGCTCCACGATTTGCGAACTTTAAAAACAGCATCATATTGGCCCTGTTTTCCTAAACTGCGAATTCTCACATCGCATCCGCTTAGTTCGCCAATTTGCTCCCAGACATCAACAGGAGATGCTCCAGCAATTCTCGGCTTGCTATTCCAGACATCCTCAGCGTGAGATACATCTTTGAAACATACCTGAAGTAGCCCCTTGAGTCTGAGGGCTGATTGCTTGATTTCCTGAATACAAGGTTCCACATCTAAGCTGAGTTGGGTAGCTGACTGTTTGATCTCTAGGGATTGATGTTCGTCGGCCAGCAATCGATCGCTAAACTGGGTAAGAGCCTGGAATACCTTGAGATACTCATTCATTTCCTTTGATGCCTCGTTTCCCTAAATAGCATACAATACAGAACATCTGCCTTTTTGAATACGAGCTAAGTCATACCATTTTAGATTTTAGATTAAAGAATTGAAGAATTGGGAATGACTGGTGACTATCGTGGTTTGGAGCTTGCCTACAGTTGCATTTTTTTTAAACTGGTGTCACAACATGGATTATATATTCACCCCTGCAACTCAGGCTCTACTTAATACTGGCAAACTGGTACAGCCTACTACCAAAACAGGAAAATTGCTCCCGGCAGCTAGAGATCCAGTGACAGGGGAGTTTGTGGAGCTTGCAAAAATCTTTTATCAATCAACAACTGGAACTAGCTCCTCGCGCGGAGTTCTAGAATTGCTCGCACAGTTAGCCGGAGGTGGCCCCATACAGCCGCTGGTAGCTCCCGTGTACGTGACAGTGGCGCCGTTGCAGGTTGCTCAAACTCATCAGGGGTTTCAAAAAACATACAGAATGCTTAACTGTCTGAAAATTAATTTGGCAGTGATGCAAGCAACTGCGGCAGTCATTGGTATTGGCGCTGTATCGAGCACAGTTTTGTCAGCAGTCAACCTCAACCAAGTATTAAAAATCAGAGAAGATGCAAAGCACCAGAAGCTAAAAATTAAAGACGGATTTATCGATCTCAGACACATCCTCAAAGATAGGGGAGTAGAGGTGATCCAGCAGATTTTTAAGGTGGCTCACGACTCTAATTTTGAAATGCACCGCCAGAAATGGGTTAACGGTTACGATATTTTTTCTAAGGCTGTCAAACGCTGTCAGTCAGCCCTGACAGTACCCGATCTTAAACTTCGGAATTCCGAAATTAATGGCGGGCGGGATATGCTGTTTGAGGCTTTAAAAATTTATGACAATCCCAGTTTGTTGGATGGGCTGTGTTCTGCCGGAAAGCTCAGGCAAATGGAATGTGTTTGGGCGATCGAGCAGGCGATCGGGGTCACGTTTCACTTGCAGCGGGCCTACGATATGGTGAGCGATCGCCTGCTGGAACTCCAATCAAAAATTTGTCAAGATATTCTAACTGTTGTTAAAGGATGTGAATCCGAACCCGAACTAGATTTTTTATTTCCCGAAGTTACTAGGATTCTGGGTCATGATTTAAGTGTAATAGAATTTTGGCAAAATGAGGTGGATTGGATGCAAACTTTGTCTCCAAAAGAGCAGCACCAGTTAGCTAGTTTAGATAAACTCACCGGCGATAGTTTAAAAAGCAGCGTGTACACTACATTCGCGGTATTAGCTGCCGAACCTTCACTTTATGAAACTTTAAAGCAAAAGTCTCACTTTCTCTCCTTGCGCGACCAGTTAACCTTCGCTGTGTCGCCGGAAATCCGCCGGAGATACGAATTTTATGTCAGCCAGCAGGCGATCGCTACTGGCTATCAAGGTTTAGCTGCCTCGAATTGGCAAGAAATATCCGATTTAACTGTCGCTAACCTCTACCACTTTTTTCAAATCCGAGAGGAGTCAACTGAAAATTCTCCAACTGAGGACGAATTAGAAACGCCTTATTGGCACTTTCCCCAAACCTTACAAAGCGAGCTGAATTACAGCAATTAAATGACCAATGACTAATTATATCATTTACGATCGAGCGATTAAAAGGGCGGGTTTTTGAGATTGTCAATTATTGGCAGATATTTTTCGTGAACCCGCCCCTACTGTATTATATCATGTCCGGTCAATTAACCATGATTCCTGTAGGGGCGGGTTCACCAAGATATTGAATAGAAACGGGAAAATCTGTAAACCCGCCCCGGCCTTTAATCGCGGTCAATCGATCGGACATGATATTAGGGGTAATCGACCGGAATTGATATTACACCAGTTCCTCAAAAGGATGCAACTGTAGGGAAATTCCCAACCATTATGCAGTAAGTCATTCCCATCTAAAATCTAAAATCTAAAATCTAAAATCTAAAATCTAAAATAATATTACCTCAACCACAACTTAATAGTATTGTCTTTAGAACCGCTAGCAATAGTTTTACCATCGGGACTAAAAGTCACCACATAAACTTCATCGGAATGTCCCGTCAAAGTATTCAGCAGTTCTCCGGTAGCAAAATCCCAAATTTTAATAGTTTTATCCTTGCTCCCGCTGGCAATAAACTGCCCGTCCGGGCTGATAGCAACCGAGACAATATCGTCATAATGTCCCTTGATAGAGCGAATTAAATCTCCGGTTTCGAGATTCCAGATTTTAATACTTTCATCGTAGGAACCGCTAACAATTGTCTTCCCGTCCGGGCTAACAGCCACCGACCTCACCGCGTCGCCGTGTCCCTCAAGAGTTTTGAGCAACCTCCCCGTTGCTACATCAACAACTGTAATTTTGTTATCCTTAGAAGCGCTAATCAAACTTTTTCCATCGGGAGTGAAAGCAACAGAATAAACAAAATCTGTATGGTCGGGCAAATTGTAAATCAAACGGCCAGTTGTTGCATCCGAAATCTTCGTGGTTTTGTCTCCGCTGGCACTAGCCACAAGCTGTCCGTCGGGGCTGAGGGCGACAGACCAAACAGAAGCAGTGTGGTCGAGACTACGAATCACTTGCCCTGTTTTCAAATCCCACAGCATGACTCGCCAAAAACCGGTTCCAGTCGCCAGTCTTGTACCGTTTGAGTCAAAAGCAACCGACCAAACGGTGGATGAATCTCCTGGAAAAGTGCGGATCGACTTGCCTGTAGCTAAATCCCAAATTTGGATGGTTTTGTCTTTAGAACCGCTGGCTAACATTAAGCCGTCTGGACTGAAAGCAACAGACCCAACTGCATCTGAATGCTGAGCGAAATTTTTGACTTTGGCGTTCTTCCAACGCAGACCTGCTTGGCACTGTTCTTGTAACTCCTGAGCGGACGAATAGGTGCTGGAAGTGTTGGCAATTGTTGGTATTTGACTGATGCAGCCTTCATAATTGCTGGCTGTATAAAGAGCTTCAATTTGAGTGATCTGTTGGGATTCTTTCTGGACTCGCTGCTGCCATTCTTGCCACTTGAGATATCCGTAAACTCCGCCGATCGCAGCTAAGATAGCCGCAATTGTTGCCCCGGCAAGATAAGGATTGAATTTGCGAGTTTCTTTGGGGACAAGTGCTGCTGGGCTGGATCTCGACAAATCGGTTTTTCCGTTCAGATTTACCTGCGGGGATACCGCCGGACTTGCCTGCAATTCGAGGTGAGGGGCGCTACTCGGTGGTAGCCCATTGGGGTTGCGGTGTCCCTCCAAAACTGTGGTAATCGCCTTGTACAATTTAGCGAATAAAGATTTAGGAATGACTAATTCTTCGATTGTCGCGGCATCTTCGTCAGTAAGCCCTAAAACTTGCTGCAAGCGTTTTAACTCCTCGCGAGTTTCCAGAGAAAAAGGATATTCTTGCTGCATTGCTTCTTGCAGTGATTGTTCGTAGCGTTCGCCTTTTTCCCTGTATTTCCGGTAAGGGTTCAATACCTCATCTTCGATCGCCTCTGCTTCTTCTGGCAGCAATTCCAAACTGACGCGCAGTTCATCTAATATTCTCCGACCGACGACTGTAATATCACCCCGGCTGCTGCTGCGCCGATCGACTTCTTCGCGATATATTGTTAGCTTGGGAATCCGTGCCCGCGAGCGATCGCCAATTTTCCTCAAATCGGCTAAAGCTTCCGCCGCCGACTGGTACCTCTCCCGAAAATCATAGCGCACCATATTGTCCAAAACATCGGCCAGCGCTTGGGAACACACGGCTAAATGCCGCCAAACAATTTCGCCTTTATTAGAATTTTTCAAATCCCGCAGTTTCGGCAAATCGTAAGCCGGCAAACCCGTCATTGCTTGGATGCCAATCATTCCCAAAGCGTAGATATCGCTATTGAGTTGGGGGTTGTATTGAAATTGTTCGATCGGCATATATTCCAGCGTGCCAATCCGCACCGTTACCGGCGCTTGTCTTTGAGCGATGTGAATTTCTTTCACCGAGCCAAAGTCAATCAAAACTAACTTGTTGTCTGAATAGCGGCGGATTAAATTTGCTGGTTTAATATCTCGGTGAATTACTCCCTGTCCGTGTACAAACACTAAAATTTCTAACAGTTCCTTCAGCAAAGCAATCATTTTTTCTTCGCTCATAGGTTTGCCCGGTACAATCTCGGTTGATAGCGAGTGACCGGCAACAAAAGATTCAACTAAGAAAAATTCTTCATTTTCTTCAAAATAAGCGAATAGCTGAGGAATTTGGTCGTGTTGACCGAGCCTTTCTAGAACTTCTGCTTCTTTTTGAAAAAGACGGCGCGTAGTATTAATTAATTTCGGTTCGGTGGTACCGGGACGCAGGTGCTTGACAAAGCACTGCGGTTCTCCGGGACGGCGAATATCTTTGGCCAGATAGGTTTGCCCAAATTCTCCTGTTTCTATGACTTCAATGATTTGATAGCGTCCATCTAAAAGTTGGCTCACCATGATAATAACGCAGCCTTTTTTTGGTTGATTTTCGCAAGAAACAGTTGCACTGTTGAGTCAGTTGTATAGCCTTTTTCAGGTAAATTAGGTGTTCCTGGGCATTGGGAAAACAGGGCATGGGGCATGGGCAAAACTGGGCATTGGGTATTCGGAATAGTTGTTTCTTTCCTTCTTCTTTCTTTCCTTCTTCCGACTTCCATCGGACTTCTTCCCTCGGACTTCTTTCCTTCTGACTTCTGACTTCTGACTTCTGACTGAGATAGTGCACAATTCTCAATTACTTGTTTAGGAACAGGCAAGATGCCTGTTCCACAAGAAAAATCATTCTTTGTGGAAGGGGCATCTTGCCCGTTCTTGACAAGGGTGCAACATCTCAGTTCTAACTGAGATATTGCACCATTCTCAATTACTTGTTTAGGAACAGGCAAGATGCCTGTTCCACAAGAAAAATCATTCTTTGTGGAACGGGCATCTTGCCCGTTCTTGACAATGGTGTAACATCTCAGTTCGGACATACTTTATTTTTTCAACATCTGCAAAGCTTGATATCCCAAAAAGAAAAAACCCAAAGCGCCGAGTACCGCTATCGTGTTCGCAAACACATCGACTGTAAAAAATTCGCCCATTGCAATATCCTCTGAAAACTGATATCTATCCTCGGCTTTTCGGTCGCTGTCTGGGTGAGGGGTCTTGCCCCTCGGTGCGGGCGAGCCGAAAGATGCTCACAAATTATAGCAAAAGAGGTGGTCAATCGATTTTAGATTTTA
>NZ_JAUBTT010000048.1:0-30800 GCF_036705125.1 Microcoleus sp. B7-D4 | reverse complement strand
GATTTTAGATTTTAGATTGAAGCATTGACTTGCGCGAGATGAATCCGGGGGCTTGTATCCTGGATGCTTTCGGTCAATCGATTTTAGATTTTAGATTTTAGATTTTAGATTGAAGCATTGACTTGCGCGAGATGAATCCGGGGGCTTGTATCCTGGATGCTTTCGGTCAAAATAACTTTTCGGGCGATCGACTAGCTTTTTGTTTTAATATTTTTTAATATTTAGGGAGACAAATCCTGTACCGAAATTTTGAGGTCAGTTCGCTTTGATATTGTTAACCCTGCTAATTTTTTCTCTGATTGTAAGTACAGCTTACACTAAGAATTTGCGCCGATCGGTCGAAAATGCGCCTCGAACCGACAGAAGTTCCGCGAGGCCCTCACCGGACTCCGCCGCACAGTTCCCTAAAGTTTCGGTAATCGTACCAGCATACAACGAGGCAGAGAATATTCGGGATTGCGCGATCGCCATTTTGGAGAGTACACCGCTGTCTGTGGAAAACTTAGAGGTTTTAATTGTAGACGATCGATCGACAGACGACACCAAGGCGCTCGGGCAAACCCTGCAACAGCATCTCAACGACCCCCGCCTAAAAATATTAGCAGGTCAGCCGCGACCAACCAACCAATATTGGGCGGGCAAAAACTGGGCCTGCGCCCAAGCTGTTCAAATAGCAACCGGAGACTTCTTGTTATTTATCGATGCCGACGTGCGACTCAAACCAGGGGCGATCGAAACCGCTATCGCCACAGCCGAAACCGAGAAAATAGACTTGTTCACCTGTATGCCAGCGCTGGTTTGTGAGTGTTTTGCCGAGTGGTTAGTGCAGCCGATAATGTTCAATCACTTAGCAGTTTGCTTCGACTTCACCGCCGTCAACGACCCCTCGAAAACAGACAGCGCTTTTGCGGGTGGCCCGTTCATGTTATTTAGGCGATCGGGCTACGAAAAAATCGGTGGTCACGAAGCAGTTGCAAGCGAAATTGTGGAAGATGTGGAATTAGCTAGACGCATCAAACGTGCAAGTTTAAAGCTCGGACTTTATTCCGGGTCAAATTTGGCATCCGTGCGGATGTATCGGTCTTGGAACGCATTGTGGGAAGGCTGGACAAAGAATTTGTATCTCGGCGCTAACCGCAGTTGGGGCATGATGGTTTACATGGCTGCAATTATGTTTTTTCTTTATCCGATGCCGTGGTTGGCATTAGCTATTTTGCTGGCAAACGGGGACTTCGCAGAAATTCTGACAATCACCAATTACCAATTACCAATTACCAATTACCAATTGCCAATTACCTGGTTAACTATCTGTTTATCCGTAATCGTAATTTGGCAGCATTACACTTTGCGCCGCTTGGGTGCCGAGATTTCTGAATGTCCGACGAAATACTGGTGGTTGGGAGGTTTCGGAGGTGCGTTCGTGGCGGCGATGGCGATCGCCTCTGCGATTAAAACAGAAACCGGCTGGGGATGGACTTGGCGGGGTAGAGCTTTGCAAATTAAGAGTTAATAGCAGCAAGCTCAAATCATTCGTGACAACCGATCGTTTGTTGGTAACATTTATTGATAAATATGATTTTTATGAAGTCAAAGTCATGAATTTTATGAGTTGACTTTCATATCTGTTTATTTAATAATATTAATCAACATCCTCTTGCCTCCAATTGGAAGGAACCTCATGTCTGTTTACACTCTGAGTGATTTAACTAATAACAATTCAGATTTGTTGCAAGGTGCTTCACAACATAGCTGCCCGATCTGTAGCAGCGGCGCTCAAACCTCAGATTCGGGCGCCGAACGATCGGCCGCTCAAGCTTCCGCCTTCAGCAACTCTAACGAGATCGATGCTCTGCTGACAAGAAGTAGAGCAAACCCCGGACAGCCAGCCAAATGGAACGTCGCTCCCGGCGGCACCATCACCTACAGTTTTGTGACTGCTGACAGCGCGGCCAGTTATTTTGCATCTAGAAACGAAACCAATATTGAGGAAGTTAACGATCGCATCAAACAGAATGTCCGCCAAATCTTGCAGGACAATTATGCCACAGTCTTGCCGCTCAACTTTGTAGAAGTTCCAGACTCGGCCCAAAGCAACATCAGAATTATGTTTTCTGATGGGGTGGGTGCTGAGGGCTATGCCTACGCTTATGATCCAGATAATTTATTGCGCGGTGGCGCCATCCACCTCCAAAAAATCCATGAAAACGATCCGGCAAGAGCTTTTTCCTCAGAGCCCGGCAGTTACGGCCACTCGACTTTAATTCACGAAATCGCTCACGCGATGGGTTTGAAGCACCCTGGCAACTACAGCTTCAGCAGCGATCGAATAGACAACCCCGGACAGCCTCCGTATCTTCCGTTTGACAAGGACAACACCAGAAATACGATCATGTCCTACAATCCCCAATTATCCATATCTAGCACCTCCCGTAACAAAAATCCCCGGAGTTTGATGCCTTATGACATCCGGGCATTGCAGTATCTTTACGGCACCCGCAGCGACTTTAACGGTGACAATAATGTTTACAAATTCGACAGCACTAATTTCAATACCGTTCAAACTATCTGGGACGGCGGCGGCAGCAGCGATACTTTGGACTTTTCGGCACTGCCTGCCAACAACGTTTATTCTTTGAACATGAATCAGGGTAAGCCGCTCACGGCAAAGAGCGCTCTGGGAGATCAGAGCTACTATCTACAAACTTCGCAGGTGGCGCTAGGTAGTGATCTCGATCGGCTTTATACAACTGAAACCTTTGGCACGTACATTGCTTTTGGCGCGGATATCGAAAATCTGGTAGGTTCGCCCGGAAATGACCAGGTACTTGGAAATGAATTAGCTAACAGTATTCTAGGCAGTGCGGGGATCGACACGATTAGTGGGGGGCGGCAAAGCGATAGTTTGGACGGTGGCGA
The DNA here is from genome assembly GCF_036705125.1 of Microcoleus sp. B7-D4. Classification (NCBI taxonomy): domain Bacteria; kingdom Bacillati; phylum Cyanobacteriota; class Cyanophyceae; order Oscillatoriales; family Microcoleaceae; genus Microcoleus; species Microcoleus sp. B7-D4. The sequence continues at coordinate 27,884 of NZ_JAUBTT010000048.1, read as the reverse complement.
AGGCGGTGACTATATTTACGGCGACAAAGGCATGGACTTGTTAATTGGCGGGGGCGGGGGGGATTTGCTGCGGGGCGGTCGGGCAAACGATACTATTATCACCGGTGTCGGTGTCGATGGCATTGTGTTGGAGCCGGATGGGGGTACGGATACGATTGTTGATTTTGCTGATGGTGTGGATTGGTTAGTGTTAGTTGATGGTTTGAGATTCGACCAACTGTCGATCGTACCTTCAGGCAACGATACTGAAATTCGGATCGGCAGCACCGGACAAGTCTTGGCGCTGTTACCGGGAATAGCGGTAAGTTCGATCGGGCAATCTGATTTTTTAATTAGTTCAAGTACGTTGTTTACCTCCCCCAATTCTTGAAGAAAGCAGGTATCTCTAGTATTCGGTTTTTACCTTTCTGCATAAACAAAAGCAGGTACGCGCTTGTAAGCAGGCGTGCCAGATCGCTTTTCAATCTCCGGGTGAAAAATCACATTAACTTCAGGATAAAACATCAAAGCAGCACCCTCACGAACCGCCCCGTAAATCACCTCGACATTTTCCATTTTCCCCACATTTCCCTGCACCGTAACCCGCTGATGTTCTTGCAAACCAGCGCTTTCTGCATCCGCGCGATTCATCAAAATGCAGTTGCGGTGCGGCATTCCCCGGTATTTGTCATCAATTTTGTAAACCACAGTATTGTGCTGAGAATAGCTGCGTCCCGTCATCAATGCCACAACAATACCCTGTGTTGATTCCGATACTCCAAACTCTTTCGCTTCCGGTAATTTCAGCTTAGGTAAAGGCGTGACAAACATCTTCGCTTTCCCAGACTCTGTAGGGAATTTAGGTTCTGTAAAAATGCGACCGCTGATGGTAAATTCCTCTTGTGTTTCATCAATTGTCGCCATCTTTTCATAGCCAGGAATAGTTTTAGCAATCAATTGGCGAACGTATTTTGTGTCTTGAAGTTTGCGCCACTCAACAGGGAAATCGCCGTGAATTCTGCTGGCTAATTCTGTCAAAAAATAAACTTCAGGAATCAAATCCGAATTTTGGAGATGAGTTTCGCCCTCATCATTTAAACGCACAAAGTTATTGCCAGATTCCACCGTTGTTTTGTGGGGGTTTTCAAAGCGATTCAGGACGGGGATCACAATTGTATTGTGCTTTGCCAATCCGTGAAAATGCCCTAAATTCGGTTTGGTTGCGAGGTAGATAACGGTTTCAACATTGCTTAAAGCCTGTTTTGCCTGCGTTGAATCTGGATTCGCCCCATACAAGTTGCCGCCCAGACATATCAGCGTATCGACTTTGCCTGCTTCTGCTGCTTCAATGAGCGATCGAGTGTCGTAGCCCTTAACAGGACTGAGGGGACGATTCAATAACTTTTCTAAAGCTTGTTGAATTTCTTTTTTCAGCTTCACAGTGACGCCCATAGAGCCGAATCCTTGGACGTTTGAGTGTCCTCTCACTGGCATTAATCCAGCCCCTTCTTTGCCGACATTTCCTGTCATTAAGGCAGTATTGGCAATGCTGAAAACGTTATCTACACCGTTATCCTGTTGGGTAATTCCCATCGCCCAACCGAATACAACTCGCTGGGACGTGCCAATAATTCTGGCTGCAGCCTCAATTTCGGCTTGGGAAACTCCGCAGGTTTTAGTAATAGTTTCCCAATCGGTTTCGCGGGCGTGCTGTACTACTGATTCCCAACCTTCTGTATGAGCTTGCAAATAGCTTTCGTCCAGCAAACCTTGTTCGATTACAGATTTTTGAATGCCGACAAAGAGCGCCGTATCGCTGCCGGGAATTGGTTGCAAGTATAGCGAGGAAATATCGGAACCGGGGATGAGCGACTTGACCGGAAATGCGGGAGAACCAAACTTGACTAACCCGATTTCCATCACCGGATTGATTACAATTATTTTACCGCCTTTGTCGCGAATTTTAATCAATTCGTTCATCAAGCGGGGATGGTTGTAGGAAGAATTGCTGCCCGCGAGCACGACGCAATCTGCTTCCTTCAAGTTTTCTAGACTCACTAACGAGGTGCGGGTGGCAAACATTTCGCTTAACCCGATTGTCGAGGGAGCGTGGCAGAGATCGGAACAATCTGCTAAGTTATTGGAACCCATCGCCCGCATCATCAATTGCAACAGAAAAGCAGCTTCGTTGGAAGAGCGACCGGAACTGTAAGATGCCACTCGTTCGGGGGTTTTGCGAAAGGCAGCTTCCGCAATTTGATAAACTTCTTGCCAAGAAATGCGATCGTAATGAGATGAACCAGCCCGCAAAATCATGGGAAAACTCAGCCTTCCCAACCTATCGGCTTCCATTGAAGTTAATTGCTGAAGTTGTGCAATACTCTGCTGTTCAAAAAATTGAGTTGAGATAGCAGGCTTGATTTCAGCGGAGATTGCTTCGACGCTTTTCATGCACCGCTGAAGTTTTTCGCCCTCTTCATTCGTAAAACCTCCTTTCTGCCCGCCAGTGCCCCAAGAACAGGACAAACAAGCACTTTTGTGCAGCAAAGTTTTCCAAAGTTTCGGCCCTTCCGGGGACAATGTATGTTCGGCCCAATATTCAATTACGGGTAAACCGCCACCTATCTCTGGTGTTTCCTCGTTTGTCTCGTTGAATGGCGGGATTGGTTGGACATTTGGGGAGTTGACATCCATGTGGTTTACCTCGGATTTTAATTGCTGGTTAATTCTGTGGGGAATTGCCAAAAAGGTTAAGCTTGTCAGTCGAATTCTAGCGCAATTTTACTGCCAACACCATTAGCCAGTAGATAGATTTGTTTAACCTATCGGTTGAGCAACTCGACAGGCAGACGGGATGGCCTATTGACAAAAAAAATGTATCTATTATAATAATTCATATACTCATATATAAACACTACAAAATGCTAGAAATACATAAAAGTTATGTAATCGACGAAAATCAGCAGCCGATTGCTGTTCAAATCCCCCTTGAACAATTTGAGAAAATCGAGGAGATTTTGGAAAACTATGGTCTGGCTAAACTTATAGAAGAAACTGAAGGTGATGAGAGATTATCAAAAGAACAAGCACTAAAGTATTATAACTCAATCAAACAAAATAATGTGGCAAGTTGAATATACAAATCGGTTCCTCAAAGAACTAGCTGCTTTACCTGCTGAAATTAGAAGTAGGATAGAACCTATAGTTTTTCAATTCTTAGAATCAGACAATCCCTTTGCATTAGGATATCTGGAAAAAATGAAAGGTTATCCAGATAAATATAAAATTCGTGTTGGTGACTACCGTATTGGACTCACAGTTGATGCACCGACAAAAACTTTAATTTGTCAGCGAGTAGCGCACCGCCGAGACATATACAGAATTTTTCCATAAAATTATGTTGATGAGAATTAGCAAAATATAATTATGTAGGGTGTGCAGCCCGCAACTTACCGCTGTCAATTTCACCGCTTCCCCTTATTTAGGGCTTGCTTCCCAAATCCAAGACAAAGCAGTCGATCGCCCTCAGCAACATTCGGGTCATTCTGCAAATAATCTCCCAACCATTCGCAACTCCGAGCAATGATATTATTCAGTTGCAAATTCTCCACAGGCCACAAAATTACACTTCTATCCCTGCTAGCAAAAGCCAGAGTTTTGCTGTCCGAACTAAAAGTAACGCTCAACACGCGATCGCTCGATTCCAAAGTCTTCGATAGCAGCGCCTTCTTGCCGTCAAAATCCCACAGCTTAACAGTATTTCCCCCACTCGCCGCCGCAATCAACTTGCCGTCGGGACTAAAACTCACGCTTTCTACAGTATCGCTGTGGTCGAGTTTTTCAGTTAAATTCGCCACCTTTCCATCAAACTCCCACAAGTAAACTTTTTTGTCAGCGCAAGCAGCAGCAATAGTCTTACCGTCGGGACTAAAACTCACATTTTTAACGCTGTCCTCGTGGTCGAGAGTTTTCATAATTTTCGCCGACGAACCGTTAAATTGCCACAGGTAAACTCTCTTTTCTCCCGTAATTTCAAAAGCCTTTTTCTTCCCGCTTGCCTTGTCCTCAGCAGCAGTAGCAGTAGCAATAGTTTTGCCGTCGGGACTGAAGCTAACACTAATTACTGGATTGCTGTGATCGAGTTTGGTCAACAAAGTTGCTTTAGAACCGTTCCAGCGCCAGATGTACAATTTGCGATCGGCACTAGCGGCGGCAATTATCTTTCCGTCTGGACTAAAACTCACGCTTCTAACAATGCCACTGTGGCTGAGAGTATCTAACAGTTTGCCGTTTAAATTCCAGACTTTCACGGTTTTGTCATCGCTGGCAGAAGCAACAGTTTTATCATCAGGCGAAATGCTCACCCAGGTAACAGAATCATTGTGACCTTCTAAGGTTTTGAATAAACTGCCGTCAGTGCGCCAAAGTCTCACTGTTTTGTCCCCGCTAGCAGAAGCAATTGTTTTGCTGTCAGCACTAAAACTGACTTTGTAAACCCAGTCTCCGTGTCCAGATAAAATCTTATTCAGCGGAGTGCTGTCCGGTTTCCAAATTTTCACTATTTTGTCTTTACTTGCGGAAGCAATAGTGCCGTCGCCGCTGAAACTTACGGCTCTTACGTCGTCTTGATGTCCTCGAAAAGTGTTGAGCAAAGTGCCGCTGCGACTCCAAACTTTCACCGTATCGTCTGCACTGCCGGTGACAATTTTTTTGCCGTCGCGACTGAAACTTGCGCTGACAACTTCATCGTTGTGTCCTTTGAGAGTTCTGATTTCCTCACCGTTTCGGTTCCAAACTTTGGCTGTGGTGTCGGCACTTGCCGAGACGAGTTCTTGACTGTTTGGGCTGAACTTAATGCTGTAAACAATGTCAGAATGTTTGGTTAATGTTTTGGGATTAATTCTAAATTTCTGCGTTTTACTTTCTCGGTTCCAAAGTTTGACAGTTTTGTCAACACTTGCGGAGGCAATTGTTTGGCCGTCGGGACTGAAACTGACGCCGAGTACCCAGTCTTTGTGTCCGGTTAAGGTTTGCAGCAATTTTTTGTTCGCAAGGTTCCAGATTTTGACGGTGTTGTCGTGACTGGCGGAAGCTAGGGTTTTGCCGTCGGGACTGAAACTGACGCTGGTGACGATATCGCGGTGGCCGGATAAAATGCCTATCGCACTTTTGTCGTTATCTACTTGCCAAATTCTAATTGTACGATCGGCACAACCAGTAGCGATCGTTTTCCCATCAGGACTAAAACTAACACTCGTCACGCTATCCGGGTGATTGAAAGTTTTTAATAACTTACCTTCTTTGGTCCACAATTTAACCGTTTTATCAGCACTTGCCGAAGCAACGGAATTGCCGTCGGGGCTGACACTCACATCCAAAACAAACTTGCTGTGCTGCTCGAAACGGTTGCGTTCTTGCACCCCGGAAACTGCTTGTCTGAGTCTTTCTGCAATTTTAGTTTTAGTGTCTACAGGAAGCGCTGTACTTTTCAGAGAATCACGACCAATTTTGATACTATTTTCCAACACTCCTAATTGATTTTTTTCATTAGAAATCACTAAAGATTCCGAGGCCGAATTTAGGGCGTCAGTCCGACTTCTTTCTGCTTCTTGCCGCGCGCTTTCTGCTAATTTTGCTTGCTCGAATGCCATCCCCGAAACACCTGCGAGTACAAGCACTCCTAGAACCGCCGCCCGCAATTGCCATCTCCGAGATTGGTAAAGTTGAGCTTCCGCTTCGTGCTGTTTCTCTCTAGCTTCCGACAGCAAAGCATCTTGCTCTCTGTCTTTGCGAATTTGTTCAATTTCATCTCGGTTAATTTGGTTTTGCTTTCGCAGTTCCTCAAATTCTGCCTTTTTATCTAATTCTTGCTGCTGGCGGATGAAACTAACTAGATAGTCGTGAACGAGCTGATAAAGCTCTGCAGGCAGTTCCGTCCATCGAAAAACTAAACCAGAGTTTACTAACAGTTCTAAGACTAAATCTAATTTGTCAGCTTCGGCAAATGTCGCTAAATTAGAGGCTAATTCGGCGCGGGTTTTTAGGGGACGGATCTCATCTTCATCTGTGAGCAAATACAAAACTCGGCGCGCCGCTACTTCATTTTCCGGGCCGCAATCTTTGATGACTTCTTCGAGAAACCTTTCGACTAATTTTTGTTGCGGATTGTTGCCTAGTTCCTGATATTGAGCTAAAGTTCTAATGTTCTCTTGTTGCAGTTGAGCGCCGACAAGTTGTAGTTCGATCGGGCGGACTTCTCCCAATTCTCCAGCTAAATCATTGACTAATTCTTCGATCAGCTCCGGTTCTAAGTAAAACTGCGCTCGCTCAGTTAAAGTGCGAATTACCGATCGCGCATCGACCAGCGAAAAATTGCCCAAATAAAACAGAATATTTTTGCTGAGAATGTCCTCTAAAATATCATTGTTAACGAATCCAGTCGGGTTTTTTGGTCGGGAAAATTCCAGCAAATAGTGCAGGTAATCTTCCCGCAAACACAGGACGACTTTTAAATATTTTATTTTCAAGCATTCCCGCAAAAAATCAAAAAATCTCTGCCTTTGGGCTGGCTCTTTCCACACGAAAAAGAATTCTTCAAATTGGTCAAATATCAGAACCGTCACTAGATGTTCTGAATTTATTTCCAGCTCTTTGATAATTTTTTCGTATTCGTTCGCCTGTGGTTCTCTAATTAATTCTACTGGCTGTGACTGCTCCCTTCTCTCCTCATTATTCCCAGCCAAGTCGTCGTTAAATCCCGAAATAAGATTTTCTTGAACTGCGCCTGCTTCTACTGGAAAATCTACCGGAGCAGTTTCCGGTACTGCTTCGGAAAGTTCCGGCTCGAATATTTCAGCTTTCCCAGCAGATAACTGTCTGGTCAATTCCCGCGGCCAGTTGTTGTAAACTTGCAGCACGATCGGCAAAACAGTCCGCCTTTCTATTTTTTTTTGTTTGAGAGCTGGTACTAATCCCCCGGTGACAATTGAACTTTTGCCAACTCCAGACTGACCGTAAATTACTGTCAGTTTGTCTGGGGTATTGTTCATCCTATATATCAAGCGGTTGAGGTCTTGTTCTCTGCCGGAAGCAGTAATTTCGTCAGCAATAGTAGCAGCGTCGGCAACAGTTTCGGCGACGGAATTAACCGCTTCTCTGTGCGGCTGCAACTTTCCGGCTCCAATAAAAGCTCGGAACCGATACGTGTGTTCCACCGCTCGATAATCTTGCTTAATTTGAAATGCTTCGAGATATTCTCCCCGCTGAAAATAGAGCGATCGCAGCATTTCTAAAACCCGCAAATACAGTTGCGGGTTGTAGCACGCTTCGGTTTCCGAGCGAGCAAGCTCTAAATGCGCGATCGCCTCCTGTACCTCACCCAACTGACTCTGGGCCTCTGCTAAAATTAACAGATACAAGCCTAGATGCTGCGACTTTACAGGCGTGCCCTGTCCAGTCCCTTCTAAATTTGAGTTGAGAACGTCTAGAGCCACTAAAGCCCATTCTTTCGCCCCTTGCCAGTTCTTTTGCTCTAAGGCTACTCTTGCCAAAAAACCGTAATCTTGAGCCAAATTAACTGCTGAATTTTCCATATTTTCATGTAACCTCCGAGCTTTGATAGCTAAATTCCAGAGTGCATCCCAATCTTCTAAATGCTGCAATACTTCGCCAAGTTGATTGATGAATATACCAACGGCATCCGGCCGCCCCGCGCGTTCTAAAACATCAATACATTCCTGAAAATAATTCTTAGCTTCCGTCCAGTAAGGACGGTTGCCGCTGCGGTGTTTTTCTGCTTGGAAGCGGTAGCAAAGACCGATGTGGAATAGCAGAATTCCCTCTAACATCGGTGCAGGGTGAACGGTAAATAACAAATCGCTAAATTGTGTTTTTGGCCCAATAAATGCTACTTGATGCTTCCAAAAATTGAGACTTTTTTGATACAATTCAATAGCTTCATGGATGCGGTGACAAGCATATTCGTGCCTACCGCGAATAAATTGCAAACTCGCTTCAATAGCTGGTTCTAACCTCATGTTGCAAGTTTGCAAGTCTTGGCTAGCCGACTCTAGTTCACTCAAAGAATTGGCTCCGAGAATGGCAGAATTAGTTAAACGCCAATTGCCACTTTCTAAAATGTTGGAAAAAATGCGATCGGCACTTTTGCCCAGGAAATCCACCAAGTCGTCGGGGCCAATCACAAATTCAACACTTGTCGTCCACGTTTCGATATCTGTTACTAACCGAATCAGTTTTTTTAAGATTTTGTCTGTCACCCACAGCACCACCGGGAAGGGAAAATTATTCCGAAATTCTTCCCTCACGTAGTTGGTAGAAGTCAGCAGTCGATCGATCGCACTTACCGATTCCAAGCCAAACACCATTAAAGCTGCCGGATGGCTGCAGGAAAGTTTGGTTTCTATCGTCGTGTAAAGAGTTTTGACAGATGGCGGGAGGACAATTTCTCGAATCTCGATATCAGACTCCTCCCGCAATTGCCGTACAATTTTTTCTCTCATAGCGCTGTAATTGCACCGTACCAAAATCAGCGAAAATTGCCCCTGAGACATTCTCAGAGTCCGGGTGAGAGTTTGCAGCGAACTTTTGTTTTGTTGTGCTGCGGTGTCTTGCTGGCAGTGCGAATTAATCATAATTATTTTTTGAAAAACTTTCTCAGGATAGGTGCTGTCAACTGCCGAAAAAAGGAAGTTCGGCAACGGATTATTTAACGGATGTAACGGATGGAAGTTCGGCAACGGATTATTTAACGGATGTAACGGGTGTAACGGATGGAAGGAATCGATCGCAGGGGGAAAGTGCAATTAAGAACTTCCTAACCGTTTTGGCGGTTGCTCTAACTAAGTTTACTTTTACCAGTTTTTACGTTTGCCAATCACAGCGAAGAATCACATGATTAATTTTATTTTTGCCCTTTTCGGCGATTTCCCATCACTGGGAACTATCAATTAGTTAAGTTGCTTTCAGCCTGCATACTTATTATTTTAGCCGATCGCATTAAAGCATACCCAAAAAAATACATACTCTGTTATTCGCATATTCCCAGCAAAATCAACCAAATTTTACTGAAATCTTGATAATTGCTTTAATTCTACCCAGCAAATGAGTCTTTGTTTGCGGGACTCCCAGCCATCGCCCAAATCGCACAAATCCGATTTAGTTATTCGCATATCCCAGAAATCCGGCATTCCCGGGTTGACTGGCCCCTGGCCGCACTGAGATAAACTATCGGCGGCGGCTCATCAATTACAGCTTGAAGATTTTTTGTCATAAATTTACTAATCTCCATATCTAAAGTAGCTGCAAATTCAGGTTCATCCCAATCCTCGCTTTCTTCAATGCTGATGGTTGTTGGTGGCCCAATATCAAAATCTAGCTCATCGCCAAAATCCGAAACTTTCTTAATTGGATCTATTTTCTGACTGGTATCAGTGGCAAAAGCTTGAGTTGTATTGGCTATTAGTACGATCGGCAGTGCTACTATGGCACTTATTGTTTGTCGCGCCGAGATTTTACTCATGGTATCCTCCTGATATAAACTCAACTTTGGTGCTGCTATACATTCAACTTCTGCGGCTACTTTAGAGCGCTGTCAGTCGATTTTAGATTTTAGGTTTTAGATTTACTCCACAGATGAATCTGAGAGCTTTAACTAGGGTCTAAAATTGTGGGATACTTACCACCCCTGTAGTTCGCAAGTATCCGTTTTTGAGCAGATTCATTAATTAATAGTCGCTTGCTTTTCCATAGGATATAACGTGATCTGTGACTCTTCGTGGCAAGTTTGCTTAACGGAGCATATCCGGTCAAGTGTTTGCCTTTGTATTTACTACGTGAAAACTCTTAAACAGTCAGGTTTTCCCGTTAAGTAATTCCCCAGCCTTTGCGAGTGTTCTCTCAGACTCAAAGCAAAGTGGGTGAAAAGTTCGATCGCACACCAGTTTTCGCACACCAGTTTTCGCACCCCCGCGCTGCCACCAGCAAGCTGATGTGACATACCACAGCCACCGGATACCTGTCAATACTTATATCTTAACATTTCTAAGTTTTTTCATAATTATCGTTACCAGGAAGAACCTGGTAACGCCGATGGCCGAGGGAGAGCCTCCAGCCAAGTCGAGAGGGCCCCTATTTCGTCAAGCCGTGTTCGAGAGCGAAGCGAACCAACTCAGTACGGCTGTTAGTACCCGTCTTGCTAAACAAACGGCTGACGTACTTTTCCACATTACGCACGCTAGTTTCCAAGCGGCGGGCAATTTCCTTATTCATCAAACCTTGAGCAACCAAATCCAAAACACTTTGTTCTCGCGGAGTCAAATCAATTTTAATCGGCGAAGGACTTTGGGCGATCGAACTCCGCCCACTCAGCAAAGACTCAATTCTCGCCATTTGGCTTGTCAAAGCAGCAATATCTGGACTTTCAGCACTTTCGCTCGTCTCCTTAGCAGCCGCGCGGCGGGCGAGCAAATTCGTTACTATTGCTACTAATTCGTCGGGATCGAAGGGCTTAGAAAGATAAGCATCGCAGCCTGCTTGATAGCCTTGAATGCGATCGCTCGTCATCCCCTTAGCCGTCAAAAACACCACCGGCAAAGCCTTATAGCGAGGATCTTCCCGCACTTGCTTGAGAAATTGATAACCGTCCACCTGGGGCATCATAATGTCTGAAATCACCAAATCGGGATTAGTCTGCTGCAAGAGTTCCCACCCATCCCGAGCATTACTGGCAACCTCAACCGCAAAATCGCTATCTTCCAAATAAGCTTGTACTGCTTCCCGCAAGCCCGGTTCATCGTCTACCAATAATAATCGTGCTGACATCTCTGTTACCTTCTTAATAGTGTAAATATTGTAGGTTGGGTTGAGGAACGAAACCCAAATCTTCATTTTAAATAAGGTGTTGGGTTTCGCCATCGCTCAACCCAACCTACAGAATAAAAACTTTAGCTCAAAACTCAAAACTATTGTCTTTTTTTCCCCTTAAACTTTTGAACGATCGGTCAAAATTTCATAGCCAGTTTCTGTCACCAACACAGTATGCTCAAACTGAGCAGACATAGCATTGTCAACGGTTACAGCAGTCCACTTGTCAGAAAGCGTCCGAGTGTACTTAGAACCCGCATTCAGAATCGGTTCGATCGCCAATGTCATGCCGGCTCGCAATTTCACGTTCGGCATTTCCCGCGTGCGGAAATTGAAAACCGACGGTTCCTCGTGCAAATTTCGCCCGACACCGTGGCCGGTAAACTCCTCAACGATGTTAAAACCGTTGCTTTTGACATGATCTTCGATCGCACCCGCCAGATCGAGCAAATAGGCTCCAGCCTTCACTTGTTCGATGCCTTTGTAGAGAGCTTCTTCTGCGACTCGGATTAATTTTGCCGATTCGGGAGTCACTTCCACAACTGCGATCGTAATGCAAGAATCGCCGTGAAAACCTTGGTAATATGCCCCCGTATCTACCTTGAGAACATCTCCGGCCCGAATTACTTTTTTGGCGCTGGGGATGCCGTGAACAACTTCGTTATTAATGCTAGAGCAAATCGATCCGGGAAAACCGTGATAGCCTTTAAAACTCGGAGTTGCCCCCATAGCACGGATGCGTTTTTCGGCATAAGCATCCAAATCAGCAGTAGTCATTCCCGGTTTCACCATTTGGGAAATTTCTTTGAGTACCGTTGCAACGATTTTCGCTGCCTGTCGCATAATTTCGATTTCGCGTTCCGACTTAATTTCAATGCCTCGACGCTGTTTTTTGACTTGGGGTGCTTGAGTTGGGCTAGAAAGCAGACTGCTAAAAATATTCATGAATTGATGGGCGGGTAATTTTGTACTTTGACGGCAGGTTGAAGCAAAAAAAACGGTAAATATCCAGTTTTTTGTGGAAAAACGGGTGTCTTGTTCCGAACTGTCGATCGCGTTTCCTTTTAGCTAGCTTAATATTTTTCTCAGTAATCAGCACGGGATTGGGGGTCAACAAAGCGGTTTTAACCGCCGATTCCCTTGGAAATCACCGAATAGCACTATTGTCAATCAGCCTTCACGGACGGGCTCTCCTGCCCAACCCCTACTCCCCACAATAAAATCTAATCTTTGTGGAACAGGCATCTTGCCTGTTCTTGAGCATCGTGCAAGATGTGAGTTGGATCGGGATTTCCGAGGATTCCTGTGAGGTTAGCAATTGCGGCAATTAATTTATTTATGTCAACTGGTTTAGATAAGTGCATCTGGAAACCAGCTTCCAGCGCTTGCTGGCGCTCTTCCTCTCTCGCGTAGGCCGTCAGAGCGATCGCAGGCATCTTTCCACCCCTGAGCACTTCCATTTCTCTCACCCGCGCCATCAACTCATAGCCGTCTGCTTCCGGCATTCCAATGTCGCTCAGCAGTAGATCCGGCCAATAACTCTCCAGTGCAGCTAGAGCCCCGGCCACCGATGATGCCGATCGCACAATAGCTCCCTGATCCTCGAGTAAAGCAATCAAAAACTCCCGCGTGTCATCGTCATCATCCACCACCAGCAATTGCAAATTAGCCAGAGTGGGGAGAACCTCTGTCGCGTCATTGAGGGGCGACCAAGCATCCCCTGCACCTTGGGTCTTCCTCTGTGCAACAGGTAAAGCCACCGTAAATTTCGCACCCTCGCCCGGATTATTCTCTGCATACACCTTACCGCCGTGCTGTTCCACCAAGTGACGGACGATCGCCAATCCCAGTCCCAAACCCCCGTAAGACCTAGTTGTGCTGCTATCAGCTTGGCGGAAGCGATCGAAAACATAAGGCAAAAAATCAGGAGCGATACCAATGCCGCTATCAATTATCTGAATGTGAGCCTCATCTCCAACTGACTCTAACCGCACCTCTACTTTACCCTCTTGCGGACTAAACTTAATGGCATTTGACAGCAAATTCCACACAATTTGCTGCAAGCGATCGGGATCGCCGATAACTTCACCTACATTGGGACTGCACGTTAATTCTATGACTATTGATTTTTCCTCAGTCAGCGGCTGCAAAGAATCTATTGCTAGCTTAATCGCAGATTCCAACCGAATCGGATGCTTATTTAAATTTAGTTTGCCCCGCAGAATCCGCGAAACATCTAAAATATCTTCAATGAGTTGCGCTTGAGATTTAGCATTGCGCTCAATTGTTTCTAGGGCTTTCTCAATAGTGTCTTGGTCAAATTTTTTGGAACGAAGCAGCCTAGACCAGCCGAGAATGGCATTTAAAGGAGTGCGGAGTTCGTGAGAGAGAATAGCTAGAAATTCATCCTTCATCTGGTTAGCTCTCTCCGCTTCTTGCCGCGCCACTTGTTCGCGGATTAGTCTCCCGCGTTCTTCCTCTGCTTGCTTGCGGTCTGTGACATCTCTAACCGTGCCCACGTGACCGATCAGTTTTCCAAAATCCGAAAACATTGGCGACGACTGCACGTGAATCCAACGCACAGTTTCGCTACCAGCTAATCGAAACTCGTTAGAATATTCCTGGCTTTCTTTAATCCAAGCTAACCAATCTGCTACTACGCGGTCGCGATCTTCTGGATGAACTTCCCGCTGCCAAACCTCTACCAAACTTTCCTCCAAAGTTAACCCGCAAATCGCTTGACAACGCGGGTTGATGTAAGTACAGCGGCCTTCAACGTCAGCTAAGTAAATTCCCAGCGGCGAACAAGCACACAAAGTGCGAAACCGCTCTTCACTTTTACTTAGTTCACTATTAACAGCAGCTAACTGTGTTGCTTGCTGTTTCACCTCGACTGTTTTTTGGAACAATTCCACAAATACCTGCACCTTCGAGGTCAATATTTCCGGTTCCAAGGGTTTGAACAGGTAATCCACCGCACCCAGAGAATAACCTTTAAACACGTGAGTGTCATTACTGCTGAATGCTGTGATAAAAATAATCGGAGTCGAGCGCGATCGATCTCTAGAGCGAATCAATGTTGCTGTCTCAAATCCATCCATTCCCGGCATCTGCACATCAAGCAAAATTACCGCAAAATCTTCATTAAGCAGACATCTCAGAGCCTCCGCGCCCGAATTAGCTTGTACTAGATGATAAGAGGGGCTGTTGAGGATAGCTTCTAAAGCTACCAAATTTTCTGGGCGATCGTCAACTAAAAGGACATTTACTCGATGGGGGGACTGCAGATTCATAAATTTTTTAATCTTTAATTCTTAGCAAGTTGACTAAACAGGGAGCGATTTTAGAGAGGGGTAAAATCCAGTCTACTTCAACATTTGCGATCGCCGACGCTGGCATGGTCGCGCATAGGGCCGAAGCCGGTTCCTCCACAAATGTCAATCCTCCCTCAGCTTTAATTTTTGCCAGCCCTTTACTGCCATCCGAATTAGCTCCCGTTAAAATTATGCCGATCGCTTTCTCCCCAAAGGCATCCGCAGCAGACTCAAACAGCACATCGATTGAGGGCCGCGCGTAGGAGACAGGGCCCTCAGTTGATAGTGCAAATGTAGGAGCTCCGCCATTGGGGATTGGGGATTTTGAATTATGGGTTGACTCCACTGCCACGCCCCCCCATTCTGTAAAGTCGTTTTCATGCAGGCTAAACTCCTCCTCAGAGGGCGATTCTATTAGCAAGTGATAGTCAGCAGGAGCCAAGTAAACCCGTCCCGGTGCGATCGGCTCTTTGTCTTGGGCCTCTGTGATTTGGAGAGAGCTTTGCTTTTGTAAAAAATAAGTAAGCCTATTCTGAGAACTCTTATGGCGGTGTTGGACAATAACTACAGGCAAAGGAAAGGTTGGTGGCAGATTTGCCAGCAGCACAGTCAGAGCCTCTAGCCCTCCCAAAGACGTGCCAACAACCACTATTTCAAAATTTTTTTTATTTAACTCTTCGGTAGATTTTATCACTACTTTCAATTGGTTCATAGTATTTTTCATAAGGTGTAAAAGTCAGAGACTCCTGATGTCCTAGTCCTAAAACCCCAAACATTCCCAGGCTCTCATAAAAAAGCTTGTGTACCCGCTCTTGGAGGTGTGAATTGAAATAAATCATCACATTACGGCATAAAATAACATTGAATTCATTAAAAGAATTATCCGTTGCTAGGTTGTGGTGAGCAAAGACAATATTATCTTTAAGTGAAGACCGAAAAATCGCATTTTCATAGGCAGCAGTGTAATACTCAGAAAACGCTTTCGTGCCCCCCGCTTGGTGGTAGAGTTGCGTATATTCTTGCATTTGTTTCAGCCGGAATATCCCTGTTTTTGCGGTTTTCAAAACTAATTCATTCATGTCCGTAGCGTAAATCCGACAACGGTCATACAGTCCTTCTTCTTGCAGCAAGATTGCCATAGAATAGACTTCTTCTCCCGTTGAACATCCAGCGTGCCAAATCCGAATAAAAGGATAAGTACGCAGCAGCGGCACCACTTTATTTCTGAAACTAATGTAAAAGCTGGGATCGCGAAACATCGCCGTTACATTGACAGAAATGTCCAGCAGTAAACGGTCTAGGTAAGCAGGATTGTGAAGTACCTTTTCCTGAAGTGCAGACACAGTGGTGAGCCGTTCCGAGCGAATAGTGTTCCAAATACGGCGCTTGAGAGAGGCAAGAGCATAATTGCGAAAATCAAATCCGTAATAGCGAAACATTCCCTCTAGTAAGAGTTGAATTTCGATTGTTTCAAGTTCATGGCTTTCGGACATTTGTAATTGGTAATTGGTTATTGGGCATTGTTGACTGTTCACTGTTGACTGTTCACTGTTGACTGTTGACTGTTAACTGTTGACTGTTAACTGTTGACTGTTCACTGTTGACTGTTCACTGTTGACGGTTGACTGTTGACTGTTCACTGTTCACTGTTCACTGTTGACTGTTGACTGTTCACTGTTAACTGCTGACTGCTGACTAATGACTGTTGACTAATGACTGTTGACTGTTGACTAATGACTAATGACAACTGCCAACTGACAACTGCCAACTGCCAACTGCCAACTGCCAACTGCCAACTGACAACTGCCAACTGACAACTGCCAACTGACAACTGCCAACAGTCAACTGCCAACTGACAACTGACTTCATTATCGATAAAGCCAGACACGCAGCAGCGAGAGCAACTGTTCCGTATCAACAGGTTTGGTAATATAGTCAGACGCACCAGCTTCGATACATTTTTCCCGATCGCCCTTCATAGCTTTCGCAGTAAGAGCAATCATTGGCAAGGAAGCAAATTGAGGCATTTTACGAATGGCTTGCATTGTTTCGTAACCGTCCATCTCTGGCATCATCACGTCCATCAACACAATATTTATGTCAGGCGTATTTTGCAATTTAGCAATGCCCTCTCTGCCATTCTCAGCATACTCAATTTGCATTTTATGGCGCTCCAGCATACTTGTGAGGGCGAAAATATTCCGCATATCGTCGTCAACAATCAAGACTGTTTTGCCCGCGAGCGTCGAATCTGTTTGATACAATTGCTCTAGCATTTGGCGCTTCGGTTCCGGCAAATCTGCTTGGACTCGGTGCAAAAACAAAGCTGTTTCATCTAACAAACGTTCCGGCGATCGCACATCTTTAACAATGATTGTTTCCGCCATCCGCTTGAGTTGAGTTTCTTCGGCTTTCGTCAAGTCTTTGCCCGTATAAATAATAATCGGCAGACTTTTTAAAATTGCATCTTGCTTGATTTGCTCGATCAGTTCAAAACCCGTCATATCTGGCAGTCCCAAATCGAGTACAACGCAGTCAAAATGCCCCGATCTTAAAGTTGCTAGCGCCTCTGCACCACTCCCCACAGCCGTTGTACAAACATCGTGATTGCCGATTAAATCCACAATGCCCAGACGCTGCGTTTCGTCGTCTTCCACGACTAGCAGATTCTTGACTCGCCGATCGACAAAACCCTTAATATCAGCCAAAGCTTTGCTCAAAGCTTCGCTGCTAACAGGTTTTTGCAAATAGGCGATCGCCCCTAACTGCAAACTGCGCTGCCGCCCTTCTTCAACTGATACAATGTGAACCGGAATGTGGCGCGTACTTGGGTCGTGCTTCAAGCGATCGAGCACTGTCCAGCCATCCATCACAGGCAAATTTAGATCCAGCATAATCGCAGTTGGCTTGAACTCTCGCGCCATCGCCAAACCGATATCGCTCCGCAAAGCCACCAAACCTTTAAAACCCTGTTCCTGCGCCATATCCAACAGAATCCGAGCGAAATTTACATCATCCTCGACGATCAACAGCACGCGATCGTCACTCTCAATATTTTCTCGGTCATCAGCGATAATCGGTGATGGATAAGGGGCGATCGGCAAGTGGAAATTCGGCGCAGGAACTGCGGAAGAAATAGCAGCCGGCAATTGAGCCGTTTGCTTGCCCCTTCCCGATCCCGTATCCTTCATTATTCGCGATTCTTGGTAAGTTTGCGGCAGATAAAGCGTGAACTTACTACCCTCACCAGGGCGACTTGTCAATTTAATTTCTCCGCCTAACAGATTAGCGATTTCTCTACTAATTGACAAACCCAAACCCGTGCCCCCGTATTTGCGGCTAGTGCTACCATCAGCTTGTTGGAAAGCCTCAAAAATAACCCTGTGTTTTTCAGCAGAAATCCCAATCCCCGTATCGCTAACTGAGAAAGCCAAAACAGTAGGGGAACTCGTTAAACTTTCTATTTCTAAATTCCACCCTGCCCGCGCTACTTCGACACGCAATTTCACCTCGCCCCGTTCTGTAAACTTAAACGCATTAGAGAGAAGATTCTTCAAAACTTGTTGCAGCCGTTTAGCATCAGTATAGAGACCTTTTGGCAACCCAGCCTCAAGCTCTAATTGAAAACTCAACTTCTTATCCTGGGCGATTTGGCGGAAAGTTCGATCCAAATGATCTCGCAAGTCCGTAAACAACACTTGCTCAATTTCCACTGACATCGTGCCTGATTCAATCTTAGCGAGATCCAAGATGTCATTAATCAGCCCCAGCAAATCATTTCCCGCCGAGTAAATTGTGCGCGTGTATTCAACTTGCTTCAGAGTCAAATTGCCTTCAGTATTGTCAGAAAGCAATCGAGCGAGAATCAACAGCGAATTCAGCGGAGTTCGCAACTCGTGAGACATATTTGCCAGAAACTCCGACTTATACTTAGAAGTTAGAGCCAACTGTTCCGCTCTTTCTTCCAACAACCCCCTCGCCTGTTCGATATCTCGGTTTTTCCGCTCAACTTCCTTATTTTGCAGCGCTAGCAATTCAGCTTGTTCTTCTAATTCTTCATTCGTTTGTTGCAACTCTTCCTGCTGACTCTTCAACAGTTCCTCAGATGCGCGGAGCGACTGCGCTTGTTGTTCGAGACGCTTGTTAGTTTCCGTTAGTTCCTTTTGCTGAGTTTGCAACTCTTCTGCCAAAGACTGCGACTGTTTCAGCAACTCTTCCGTCCGCATACTCGCCGCAATTGTATTTAAGACAATGGCAATACTTTCTGTAAGTTGGTCGAGAAATGTCAAGTGTATTTCGCTGAATCGGCGGAACGAAGCTAACTCGATTACTGCCGTCACTTGTCCCTCAAATAGTACGGGTAAAACCACGACATTCAACGGCGTAGATTCTCCCAGGCCCGATCCAATTTTAACGTAGTTTTCCGGCACCTCAGTCAACAGGATTCGTTCCTTTTCCAGGGCGCACTGTCCTACCAAACCTTCGCCTAAATGGAATCGGTTTCCTAACTGTTTGCGTTCGCGGTATGCGTAGGTACTTAACAGTTTGAGAAACGGATCGTGTTCCACAGCTTCCATCATAAAGAATACGCCATGCTGAGCCGATACCAGCGGCGTCAATTCTGATAGAATTAGTTTAGAAACAGTTTCTAAATCCCGCTGACCTTGTAGCATTCGAGTGAACTTAGCGAGGTTTGTTTTCAGCCAATCTTGCTCAGTATTCTTCTGCGTCGTCTCCCGGAGATTGGCAATCATCTGGTTAATGTTGTCCTTAACAATGGCAACTTCTCCTTCAGTGGCGACGGAAATTGACCTCGTTAAATCGCCTCTGGTAACAGCAATTGCCACTTCGGCGATCGCCCGCAGTTGAGTAGTCAAATTCGCCGCCAATTCATTCACATTATCCGTCAAATCTCGCCACGTCCCTGCCGCACCCGGAACCTTCGCCTGGCCGCCCAATTTCCCTTCAATTCCCACTTCCCGCGCCACTGTAGTAACTTGATCGGCAAACGTCGCCAGCGTATCAATCATCTCGTTAATCGTATCGGCCAGAGTCGCAATTTCTCCCTTAGCTTCCAGCATTAATTTGCGCTTCAAATCGCCATTCGCCACCGCCGTCACAACCTTAGCAATACCCCGCACTTGCGCGGTCAAATTCCCCGCCATCGAGTTTACATTGTCAGTTAAATCCTTCCAAGTTCCCGCAACTCCTTTCACCTCAGCTTGACCGCCCAATTTACCCTCAGTTCCCACCTCCCGCGCCACCCGCGTTACCTCAGAAGCGAAGGAATTAAGCTGATCCACCATCACGTTAATAGTGTCTTTCAGTTCAAGAATTTCGCCTTTGACATCAACGGTAATTTTCTTGGATAAATCCCCATTTGCCACCGCTTTCGTCACTTCCGCAATATTCCGCACCTGTGCCGTCAAATTCCCCGCCATCAAGTTAACATTATCAGTTAAATCTTTCCAAGTTCCCCCTACACCCCGCACATAAGCTTGCACACCTAATTTACCTTCCGTTCCCACTTCCCTAGCAACTCTGGTTACTTCAGATGCGAAGGAACTCAACTGATCCACCATGATGTTAATCGTGTTTTTCAGTTCGAGAATTTCCCCTTTAACATCTACTGTAATTTTCTTAGACAAGTCGCCATTTGCCACAGCCGTTGTCACTTCCGCAATGTTACGGACTTGGGCTGTTAAATTACCCGCCATCGAGTTAACTGAATCCGTTAAATCTTTCCAGGTTCCGGCAACTCCTTTAACTTCAGCTTGCACGCCTAATTTCCCTTCGGTTCCCACTTCCCTAGCAACCCTGGTTACTTCAGAAGCGAAGGAATTTAATTGATCCACCATCGTGTTGACGGTGTTTTTTAACTCCAGAATTTCACCTTTAACATCAACAGTAATTTTCTTCGACAAGTCGCCATTAGCCACAGCAGTTGTAACAGCAGCAATATTCCTTACTTGTTCGGTCAAACTACCAGCCATAAAATTAACTGAATCCGTTAAATCCTTCCAAGTTCCTGCTACGCCTCGGACATCTGCTTGACCGCCGAGTTTACCTTCCGAACCCACTTCCCTAGCAACCCTGGTTACTTCAGATGCGAAGGAATTAAGCTGATCCACCATCACGTTAATGGTGTTTTTCAGTTCTAAAATTTCGCCTTTAACCTGTACCGTAATTTTTTTAGATAAGTCACCGTTAGCAACAGCCGTCGTCACCTCAGCAATGTTGCGGACTTGTGCTGTTAAATTGCCGGCCATTGAGTTAACTGAATCCGTTAAATCTTTCCAAGTTCCTGCTACTTCTTGCACTTCAGCTTGTACGCCTAATTTCCCTTCCGTTCCCACTTCCCTAGCCACCCTGGTTACTTCAGATGCGAAGGAATTTAACTGGTCAACCATCGTGTTGACGGTGTTTTTGAGTTCGAGAATTTCCCCTTTAACATCTACTGTAATTTTCTTAGATAAATCGCCCTTTGCCACAGCGGTTGTTACTTCAGCGATGTTCCGCACTTGTGCTGTCAAACTGCCTGCCATGAAGTTAACGCTATCCGTTAAATCCTTCCAAGTTCCGGCAACTCCTTTAACTTCTGCTTGGCCGCCGAGTTTGCCTTCGGAACCTACTTCTCTCGCCACCCGCGTTACTTCAGATGCGAAGGAATTTAACTGATCCACCATGATGTTAATAGTGTTTTTTAACTCCAGAATTTCACCTTTAACATCTACTGTAATTTTTTTAGATAAGTCACCATTTGCCACAGCCGTCGTCACTTCCGCAATGTTCCGTACTTGTGCGGTAAGATTACCGGCCATTGAGTTAACTGAATCCGTTAAATCTTTCCAGGTTCCTGCAACTCCCCGCACTTCAGCTTGCACCCCTAATTTGCCTTCGGTTCCTACTTCCCTAGCAACTCTGGTTACTTCAGATGCGAAGGAACTCAACTGATCCACCATGATGTTAATCGTGTTTTTCAGTTCGAGAATTTCCCCTTTAACATCTACTGTAATTTTTTTGGATAAATCGCCATTTGCCACAGCGGTTGTCACGTCAGCAATGTTACGGACTTGGGCTGTTAAATTCCCCGCCATCGAGTTAACTGAATCCGTTAAATCTTTCCAAGTTCCTGCAACTCCTTTAACTTCAGCTTGCACGCCTAATTTCCCTTCGGTTCCCACTTCCCTAGCAACCCGCGTTACTTCCGACGCAAAGGAACTCAACTGGTCAACCATTGTGTTAACAATTTGCGCTGTTTGGAGGAATTCTCCTTTGAGGGGTCTGTCTTCTATTTCTAGGGCGATGGTTTGCGATAAATCTCCTTTTGCTACGGCCCGAATTACTCTGGCGGTTTCAGAGGTTGGTTGCACTAAATCTGTAATTAGGGTATTGACAGAGTTGACGCTAGCTGCCCATGACCCCTCGGCGCTGCCGATGGTGGCCCGCTGGGCGATTTTGCCTTCTTTACCGACAACTGTGCCGATGCGATCGAGTTCGGCCGCCATTCTCTCATTGAGTTCGATAATTTCGTTAAGTTCGTCAGCAATTTTCCCCGCTAGACCGGTCTGGTCTATGGGCATCCGAACTGAAAAGTCCCCTTTTTTGACGGCCACTAAGGTTCTGAGTAACTGTTTGGCATAACCATTATTGGAAGTGGGGCTTGTTATCTGTGCAGTTGACATGACCGTTACCTTTGACGAGTTTGAAGGGGAAGGGGGGAAAATTTTTGAGATTATTGATATTATCCAACTAAAGCAGTGTCTGATTGCTTCTATCGAAAGATGGATGACAAATTGCTGTTAATTGGTTATTGGTTAGTTGTTAGTGGTTATTGGTTAGTTGTTTCAGGTTTTTTAGTTCTGTTTTAGTTCACAGCTTGTGCCAACAGAATTATCCAACGACCCATTTCGATATCTGGGGGATTAACTCAGTTAATTGCTAAACTCTGCTGCATCAAGAATATCTCTTCCCAAGTGAACTGTATTGATGATGTGAGTTAATTTTCGACGCACTCGACTGAGGGGGTGATCGGGAAACTGGGCATCGTATTTAGGGTGATCTGCCAGGTTAAACAGTGCTATGTTGTCAAATTGAGGATCGTATGGATCTTTGACCCATCCCCTCATTTCACCTGTTTTAAGCACTCGACCAAAGATTGGATGTTCACAATATTCTTCGCCAACAGACTCGATTGTCAAGTTTGAATCTTCCACCATCATCACTAGCACTTCTTTACCTCCTGTAACTCCATGCTCTAAGCATTGCACTCGAATTACAAAGCTAAAATTTTCTCTGGGGATCAAAATAGTACCTCGATAACTACAACCGCTAGGTGTTTGAGGAGTTTTAATAATCAGTCTCCCGCAGGCGAGGTTATGGATATGAACAACATCAACCTCAACGATTCCACTTCCATGAGCATGGGCTAGTTGACGAAAATGATTTCGCAAGCCTTCAACTCCATTACAGGGAGCAGGAATATCGGGTTGAGCATTGAATAAGTTGAGTGCAAGAATATCCGTTTCTTTATCGATCCAGATTGCGGCTTCTGCTTCCTCTTGGTCAAGAGTCCAGTCTGTAAGGTCGAGTTGCAAAGATTTAAGATCGGGCATAGTTTTTATAAGATCGAGAGCGAATTTTTAGGGAAAAAAAATACAGGAAAATACTCGGAACCTAACAATTGTACTTCAGAAATTGTCATAATTCTAGATACTATTTTCTTGACTCTCCATTATACACCGTGCAAAAAACCCAGTTTCTCCGAAAAATCGTCGCTCTTTCTGAGGGATATTGACACAGAAACGGGAGCATCTCACCTTTGCGGCCAAGCTAGAAATTGGAGTTTTGAGGCAGGAGGCAGGAGGCAGGAGGCAGGAGGCAGGAGGCAGAAGGAAAGAGGAAGAAGGAAGGAGCCACAAGAAGGAAGGAGCCACAAGAAGGAAGGAGCCAGAAGAAGTATTTTTACAAATATGAGATGCTCCCACAGAAACGGGGTTTTTGACCCCGCCTGTGTAAGTCTTGGTAAAGTCAACGCGATGGTAGGTGTGTGCAGTGCGCCACTTACGGGATGGCGATTATTTCCAATTTTGCCACGAACTATTGAAAATAGAAGTACCCGGAAAGGCGATCGGATTAGCATTTTGTTGCAACCGCAACTGCAACACTTCCAAGTTTGGCTCGCGGGACGGCAATTCGTCCACTAATTCATAAGGGAGAATCCCTTTTTCTAGGGAAAAAGCAGCCGTAACTCCCGCCGCCACACCGGCAGACCATTCAAAAGAATGCACTCGATAAGCAGCGGCCGCTGTGTGGCTAACAGCAATACTTTTACCCGCCACTAACATATTGTCAATTTTCTGAGGAATCATTGCCCGCAGCGGAATTTGGAAGGGATAAGCTTGCCCTTGACCTTTGCGAGTGCCTTCCCGTTCGGTATTTCCCGGTGCTTCCGGCGGACTGTTAGTCATGCAGGGGTGAAAGTCGATCGCATAATGACCGATACCCACAGAATCAGGATAAATCGTAGCGCGCGATCGCGATTTTGTATCCTCAACAGATTGACTTCCCACAGCCAAAGCCGGCGCATTCAAACCACCCACAGCCAACCACAACTTCCGATACTCTTCCTCCGACAAATTCTCGCGATAAAAATCAGCCGTAAAGTCAGTGCGAGACATATCAACTTCCCACACCGTAAAACCTTGAGGCTGATTGAAACTCGGCCGCCCAATAATACGCCGGCCCTCCCGCATATAAGGATATTTAGAAAGTCCGTGCACCGTCCCCATCGGCGAATCCAAACCGCTCAAAAAACGATTGTTTGGATTAGGCTTTTTGACTCCCTCTCCTAGCTGCGAGTCAGTAGTTCCTGTTACCAGCCAGTAGAAAAATCCTTTGGCATTTTCCTCTCCTCTTCGCAAAGTTTCCGTTCGCAAACCGCCCATCCATCCCCCCGGTTGCAGTTGACCGGACTCTTGCAACTGCTCGCGAGTGTAAATTAAATTATCTTGAGAATTGCCGGGACGATAGTCATTGCCCCAAGTCCAGTTTTGCATCGAAATATCCCCCGGATAAATCGGGTATTGCTTCGGGTCGGAAGGTCGCTTTTGATCCGGTCTCATGCTCCTGATTTGGCGGTAGCTGAAAACTAAGGGAAAGCTCGCCAATCTCTGCAATTCGTAACTGTAGTAAGGAGCGTATTGTTGATAAAAAGACGGGACTTGATGCTGCTGCGGTTCCTTCGTTGCTTCCATCGCAAAGGTGTAGGTAAAACCTTGAGTGCAGTAAGGGTCGCCGGTGGGGCTGGCTGAGGAAGGTTCGAGAGGGGAACGCGGGTCAATTCCGAGGCGGTAGGGAACATCGGCAAGTCCGATCAATTCGCCTGTTTCAGTGGCATCTACAACGTACCAATCAGCACCCCCCCTACTGCCAGAAAGGGAGGAACTTGTGGAATTCCCCCCCCTTCTGGGGTTAGGGGGGGTTCCAGATGCTTTAGGAATAAACCGAATAATAGTTTTGTTAAATCGCGGAGAATTTTCGTAGCGATAGGCATCTTCGATAGTCTGAGAAAGAGTTTCGGTGTTGATTGGCGGGGTGTTGGGGGCGGGTTTGTGTTGAATGGCGATCGCACTTTTAATTTGTTGACCACCAACCGTATTCCCCGCCACAGCAGGAGTAATTGCTAGTTCTTTAATAACTGTATTGGGAAACCATTTCAGCGTGCCTTTGCCTTTTCTAGCGGCATCCTGCAAGATGTTAAATAGAATTTTGTGACCGTCGTAGGGCATGAAACACGAATAGCTAACCCAACAGCCTCCGGGATTTAGCCGGCCGTAATGTTCCTTGATCCGCTCCCGCAATTCTAGGTAGCCACGGGGGTAAAATAAGAGCGATCGCTGAGTATCTCTTTCATCGAGTGCGGAAGTTCCCTGGGAGGAAATTTGACCGCCTACCCAGTCAGTAATTTCAGTGAGACAAACTGTGCGCCCTGCCAGCAAACCTTCGTAAGCGGTAGCAGCGCCTGCAAGCCCGCCGCCTGCTACTAGAATGTCGCAAGTTTCTGCATTGTCTGGATTGCGACCCGGTGCGGCAAATACTGGCGAAATGTTCCCAATCGCGGAAATTATGCCGAGGGTGAGGCTAAGGATCGATCGACCTTTGAGCCAAAATAGATACTGTCGAAGTTTCATCGGAGATTGTGGAATTAATTTTGACATAGCGCGAAAAACACTCATCCCATCTAAATGTTTATTTTGCAGTATACTGGTATTTCGCGGTGTTGTCAGGGAAAACTTTTTTAGAGAAGAGGCATTAATACCAGCAACAACTATTGAACAGCCGGATGAACATTATGCTCAAAATAGTCAAATTTTTTAGGTTATTTATTCCTTTTGAGAGTTTAACAATTACCACCAGTTTGACTTATTCGGAAGTTTTACGCAGGTTGGACGAAGTTGTTACTCCTCCAAAAGTTTTTAGAATAATTATACCCTTTGGGCCGCCACCTGCGAAACCCTATGAAGGAACGATTTCTGGCAAAACCTTCAAAATCAATCGCATCATCATCGGGAGACATTTATTGTTCCCAATTATACAAGGAGATATACATACTCAACAATTCGGTTGTTCCATCAAAATTAGGATGAGTTTACATAAAACAGTTATAGGACTTCTGATTCTTTGGCTGTGGACAACTGGCAGTATTGGAATGTTTGCTTTATTTGCTTGGTTAGTAGAACCATCCGTGGGAGCCATATTTTTACCAATCTTAGGAATGTTTATTGTTGGCTGGCTTTTGTGCTTGATTCCCTTTAAGAGAGAAGCAAAAGCAGCTACAAAATTTTTGTCTATTCTGTTAACCTAAAGTAATTCATTACGACAATATTTTAGCTGTATTATTAAAAGCAATCTGGCTTCATCTGCGCTAAAAAAAACTCAATTTTCCGGGATTACCCATGCGTCAAAACCAACTGAAACAAAAAATTAAACAAGGCGAAACAGTCCTCGGTTTATTTATGAACTGCGCTTATCCCGCATTCATAGAAATATGCGGTCACGCTGGATTCGACTTTGCGGTTATCGATATGGAACACGGGCCCCTGAACCCGCTTGCTGCTGAAGATTTGTGTCGCGCCGCCGACTGCACTGGAATTGCACCGATTATTCGCGTCCGCAAAAACGACGGGCCGCAAATTCAACGAGCTCTCGACATCGGCAGTGCAGGCGTTCAAGTACCTCAAATTGAAAGCAAAATCGATGCCGAAACCGCTGTCAAAAGCGCTAAATACAGTCCTCTGGGCACGCGAGGCCTTTCCTTCGCTACGCGGGCGGGACTTTACACCGCCGCAGGTACAAATATCACCGACAAACTCAACGAAGAATCCTTAGTTGTGATTCATGTCGAAGGCAAAGCTGGCATCGACAACCTGGCAGAAATTGTTACTGTGCCAGAGGTTGACGTGATTTTTCTGGGGCCTTACGATCTGTCGCAGTCGATCGGCATTCCCGGCCAAGTCCGCGATCCCCGCGTCATCGACATGATGCAGGAGGCAGTGCAAACCATCCGCAAAGCAGGCAAAGCCGCCGGTACTTTTGCCGAAAACCCCGAAATCGCCCAGCAGTGGATTGATGCTGGCGTTCAGTACGTCGCACTTGGGGTCGATGTTGCCGTTTTCCTGCGGGCCTGTCAGTCGCTGGTGAAAGCAGTCAATCGATTTTAGATTTTAGATTTTAGATTTTAGATTTTAGATTGGGGATTTTGGATTAAAAGAAGAACCAGCCCCGGATTCATCTTGCAAGCTTTACGATATCTTTGCAATTTTTGTAGTGTCTTTTACGACACATACAAAAAACCTGCGCTAGAGTAGAAGCATACACCTCCTCCCGGCAAAATTAGGGAGGGGAGCAAGGCTTCAGGGAGTAAAATCTATGAAAACCGTATTAGAATCCATTCATTTGGATTATGCTTTCATGTTTACTTTCAAAAAAGTAAACTCGATTAAGCTAGAAGGTTTCAAGGAATTTTTTGACGATATGCCTGTCGATCCGTATGTGAAAGGTAAGTATCGTTCGAGAAGATTATCGCGGTTTGCAGTCAACGGAAATGAGTTAGTTAAGTTACCTCACGGCTATTTGTTTCAAAGCAAAACATACAATCCGCTAGTGGGTGATATCAGGCGGGAATTTGCCGAATTGGACGATCGACTAATTGCCCTCGATAATTTCAAACAGATGATTTTTGCTTTTTTCGATTCCTGCAAAATTCACCCGGAAGCTGAAATCGGCATCCATCAAATCAGGACGACTTGTTCACCAAACAATTTCGGCAACCCCGCACCGGAAGGCATTCACCAAGACGGTACTGACTTTATCGGAATTTTCTCGGTGGACAGAACTAATATTGTAGGCGGGGAAACGCATTTGTACTTGGCTAAAAGAGAGAAGCCTGTTTTTAATAAAATTCTGCATCCGGGAGAATTGCTGTTAGTTAACGACCACGAGTTTTTCCACTTTACTACGCCGATTAAACCGGAATCTGAAGGAGTGGGAACCAGGGATGTCTTTGTGCTGACTTCTCCGAGTTTGCTTACCGATTGAGGATACAGTCTGGGACGAATAACCTAATGATGTAATACCAATTTAATGTGAAGTTGCACATATCTCGATCCCCCTCGCATACCCCCTACTCCCCCTGATTGTTGGGGAGTA
>NZ_JAUBTT010000206.1:0-5153 GCF_036705125.1 Microcoleus sp. B7-D4 | reverse complement strand
TAATTTTAAATCACCCTAACCTTCCGTCAGTCCTATCCTATGGTACTCTCGCTGCTTAAAAACTGTCCGAAGTATTGAGGGATCACTTACGCAATATCCAGGCATCAACCGGGTTTCTACCTACACATCTAGCCCTCAAACCAAGGATTTTCGGAATAAACGGGCTTTTTGTGAAATCAGCCACAGCAAAACTGCACTCTCCGGCAGTGATTTCCCAGATTGTTGACAATAAATACTATTAGGCTCAATACTAAAGGTGATTTGCGATCGGCTAAATCTTCGGAACGGGCGATCGGCCGTAATGTG
The DNA here is from genome assembly GCF_036705125.1 of Microcoleus sp. B7-D4. Taxonomy (NCBI): domain Bacteria; kingdom Bacillati; phylum Cyanobacteriota; class Cyanophyceae; order Oscillatoriales; family Microcoleaceae; genus Microcoleus; species Microcoleus sp. B7-D4. Next base: position 4,847 of record NZ_JAUBTT010000206.1, on the reverse strand, counting down.
GTGTGAGGAAAAAATGTCCAAATTTTTGTGGAAGGGACTTTTAGTTAGTCCCGCTGTATTGGCAGCAAGTTTAGTCGTAGCTTCGACAGCCCTAGCAGCAGAGCAACCTCTAGAAATTGGCGCTGCAGCTCCAGCTAATCTGCAATTAGCAGGTGCTGCAACCGAGGTGGCAAAGCCTGAGACGGCCGAGCCCCTCTCAGTAGCTCGCCCATCAACTATTGAAACTATTGAGAAAGAAAGTGCGAACCTCTACGAGGGCTTCACTAACGATTTGAGTGTCCCAGTTGCCGAACAGGCAAAAGCACCGGAAAACGCAGTTGCAGCAAATTTAAGCGAAACCAAACCCGCAGTCGCGCCCGCAAATTTAAGTGCCGAACAACCCGTCGCGGAGCCAATCCCCGCAGTCGCGCCCGCAAACTTAAGCGAAACGCAACTCGCCGCCCCACTGGCTAATTTAAACGCCCAAGAGCCGATTGCCCAATCAACTGAGCCAAGTGCCCAACCTCAAGCACAATCGAATGTTATAGAACAAATAAACCAATACAGCGCCGAAGACAGTAGCAGCGAAAATGCGGCCGGCCAAGTAACATCTGTGTCGCAACTTTCCGACGTTCGACCAACCGATTGGGCTTTCCAAGCTTTGCAATCTCTAGTAGAGCGCTACGGGTGCATAGCTGGCTATCCTGACGGCACTTTTCGCGGCAACCGGGCGATGACTCGCTACGAGTTTGCCGCAGGTTTAAATGCGTGTTTGGATAAAGTTAGCGAGCTGATTCAAGGCGGTTCGAGAAATCTGGCGACGCGAGAAGATTTGGCTTCTGTGCAAAGGTTGCAAGAAGAATTTGCGGCGGAATTGGCAACTTTGCGCGGCCGCGTCGATGCTTTGGAAGCGCGCGCCTCTGAATTAGAAGCAAATCAGTTTTCAACTACGACTAAACTCAACGGCGAAGTGATATTTGGTTTGGCGGGTATCGCCAGGGGAGAGGATGCCGAGGGCCGCGACGCTGATAAATCCACGGCTTTTGGCAGCAGGGTTCGGATCAATTTCGACACGAGTTTCTCTGGTGAAGATTTGCTGAGAACTCGATTGCAAGTTTTAAATTTGGGTTCTTTTTCTACTAATAATACCAAAACCGCTGAAGGGGAATTGCGGTTTAATGCTGGGCCTTTTGGCGAGGCTAGCAATACTGTAGGTTTAGATGCGCTGCTTTACCAATTCCCTCTCGGCAAAAGCACGACTGTAATTCTCGAAGCTAATGCCGGCGCTGCTGACGATTTTACCAACACTGTCAACCCTTACTTTGATGGAGACGGCAGCTATGGTGCTCTTTCTAACTTCGGTACTCGCAACCCGATTTACTATTTGACTGGTGGTTCTGGCATCGCTCTGCGGCATCAGTTTGGGGAAAAACTTGAGCTGAGTTTGGGATATTTGGCCGGCAACGCCGCGAACCCGACACGGGGAAATGGTTTGTTCAACGGTTCTTACGGCGGTTTGGCTCAGTTGACTTTCAAACCGAGCGACAGCATGGCTTTAGGTTTAACTTACGTTAATTCCTACAACTTCGTTACTGGTACCGGCAGCAATGCTTCTAATTTCCCGGCGCGTCTCGGTTCCTTCGGGCTCGACAGCGATAGCAATCTGCCAGTTTCTAGCAATTCCTACGGCGCGCAAGCTTCGTGGCGGTTGAACCGGGGATTTGCAATTGGCGGTTGGGCGGGTTACACTAATCAGCGCATTTTATCGAACTTGGCTACTCCTACGGGTTCTGTGCAGCGGGGGGATCAAAAAATCTGGAACTGGGCCGTTACTTTGGCTTTTCCCGATTTGTTGAAAGAAGGAAATGTGGCGGGGATTGTGGTAGGTATGGAACCGCGGGTGACGAGTTCTACTAATCGGACTTTGCCGGAAGATAAGGATACTTCGCTGCACGTTGAGGGTTTTTATCAGTTTAAGTTGAGCGATAATATTTCTATCACTCCTGGCCTGATTTGGCTGACTGCTCCTGACCACAATAAGAATAATTCTGATTTGGTGATTGGGGTTGTTAGAACGACGTTTACTTTCTAGGAGCAGCCCACACCGATTTTAGATTTTAGATTTTAGATTTTAGATTGGCAGTTTTAATCTAAAGTCTAAAATCGCCAATCTAAAATTGTCCGAGCTGGGGTTTAATGTTTAAACAGAAACGACCAGCTTTAGCTAAAGCTGGTCTGCACAAATAGTTAAATCCGTTGTGTTCCCACAGTGTTTTTCTCACAGTGAGGAAACCCAAGTTGCACGTTTCTTTGCAGCGGGTTCTCAAAGAAATATCATCTCTCTTAAGGGGTATTATAACAACAAAATTTAATTTTTTGTAATAATACTTTACATTACAGGCGAATATTAATTTTGAGGGCGATCGCACTCTCGGTCACTTTGTATAATCAAACCCGGCTTCAAAAACCCGGCTCCTGCCTAGGTCTATCGCTACCAAACCTGTAATTTTGCCTAAAAACGCCGATCGCCCCTTTTACTCACTTTGTATAACCTATGCCGGAGCTTGCTGCGGCCGACCCCAGACAATTCGCTCCTGCTTGTATACAACCATACCCGGTTTAGCACCTTTCGGCTTGTATACATATTTCGGTTCTGTATAAACCACGGGGACTTGTTCGCTATGGCGGGCGCGACTATAGTAAGCAGTCATGTCGGCGGCAAATTGCAAATCGGTTTCTTCAGCCACAGTACCGGGTTTGAGACGCAGCAAAGCGTGACTTCCGGGAATCTCTAGGGTGTGGAACCACAAGTCGTAGTCGTTGGCGGTGCGAAAAGTGAGTTGGTCGTTTTGGCGATTGTTGCGCCCGATTAATAATTCAAAGCCGCTGGGGGTTTGGTAGCGGTGAAATTCGATCGCAGCATTTTTGTCGGTACTGCGGTAATCTGGTACGTCTAGATATTTTTGCTGGATCAGTTCTTCGCGGATTTCGGCGAGGGTTTGCAAATCTTGGGTGTTGCGGTAGGTTTCTAATACCGAAAGTGCGACTTCAACTTGTTCTAAATAGTCGATTTCTTCTTGTACGGCGGCTAACAAAGGTTCTACTGCAATGCGGGCTCTTTTAAGTTTTTGGTGTTTTTTGTAGAGGGCTTGAGCGTTTTGAACGGCGTTTTTTTCCGGGTTTAGGGAAATGATAACTGGTTTCTCGGTTTCAAAGTCGGGGAGAGAAATCGATTTCATTCCTGGTTCCCAATGCTGCAAATTTGCCATCAGCAAGTCGGCTTGGGATTTGTGGGTGTCTGCGTCTGCGGATTGCTGCAAGCGTTCTTTAAATGTGTTGGCTTTGAGGCGCAGTTTTGCGAGGACGTTGTTGAGTTTTTGGGTAAGCTGATGCCGCAGTTGGGCGAATACTTCTTGATTGATTTCGCCTGTGTAGTAGCTGTTAAGTATTTCTTGAACGGAAGAGATGGAAGAATCAGAGGGCGGGCACGGGGGCACCGCCCCTACATTGTGATTTTCTGGTGCGGGCCAATCGATGACGGTGTAGCCTTCGGGGGTAAAACTTGGGTGAAATTTGGAGTTTTCTAGGCATTGCAGCCAGTATAGCCAGCGCTGGAATAGTTGCTGCCATTCGTCGGGATTGAGGCTGTCGGTGGATTGTTCGGGGTCTAAAGAAGCCGATCGAATCATTGACAAAACTAAGGCTTTACTCATCCCTCGGTAATTCTTCAACAGATTGCCCTTTAATTGTCCAGGAACCAGGCTAATTCGTGATTGCCAGCGGTTTTGAGATTCGCTCAGACTAGGCACTGCATCGGTCAAAGACGGGGGCATTTCGTAGGGTTGACCGGTTTGGATGGGACGGACGGTGGACTGTTTGGCGCTGACTTGGTGGGCGCAGGTGACAACGAGGTTGTCTTGGGCGGTGAGGATGACGTTGCTGTACTTGCCCATGATTTCGGCGTACAAGTGCCAGAGGGCTGGTTCTCCGGGGCGTTTGGCGAATTGCAAGTCGATGACTCTTTCCCAGGATGAAACAGGGGCGATGGAAACTAAGGCTAAACCGCTGAGTTGGTGCCGCAGTTGTTCGCTGAAGGTGAAGGTGTCGGGAATGCGGGGCGGGGGGTCGCCGACGCAGATGCGGGCGGCCACAGGATGCCAGGAAAGGTCAATCCAGCCACGTCCTTTCATGGTGCGGAGGGCTAGGGACACGGTGAATCGATCGCGCTGGTAGACTTGTTCTAAGCGCGCTGGCAGCCATTGGGCTCGCAGTTCGCTGCAAGCTGCGATTAAAGTTGTAAAGTCTACGGGTTGCACGGTGGCCTCTTTGCGATCGAAGTATCTATTTCTATGCTGACAGATATCGGTCACATTTTACTAACTATACCCTTTCTCAGTAACATGAGGTGGACGCTTGGTAAGCGGGCATAGGGCATCGGGCATCGGGCATCGGGCATAGGGCATAGGGCATACCTCACCAAGATTGAGAACGGCTGTATATAAATTATTGTTTACTCTTGCTTCGCGTCCTTCGCTATGAAAGCGCTTCCATAATTCCGTTAAGAAATAATATCTATTACGGTTGCATTGGAATGATTAAACCGCAGAGAACGCAGAGAACGCAGAGGAAGAGAACAGAGAGATGAATACAGGACGATGAAGGGCGGATTTGATATAACAAATAACTAATAAACATCTGCTAAAAAGCAGGTTTTGAACAGGCAGGATGCCTGTTCCACAATAATTATGGGAGATGTCTAATAATATCACTTCCGGCTGCGGCGAAATGATATCATTAGTCATTAGTCATTAGTCATTAGTCATTAGTCATTAGTCATTAGTCATTAGTCATTAGTCATTAGTCATTAG
>NZ_JAUBTT010000205.1:0-5162 GCF_036705125.1 Microcoleus sp. B7-D4 | reverse complement strand
TCTCCCTGAAGCCAATCTAAAGCTGTCGGCTGCTGACCGTCTTGACCTAACCCAAAACTAAGGGTGCGCTGCCCATCCAAGTCGAGCAGCAGGACGCGACACTTACTTGCAGCGAGGCAAGCTCCTAAGTTTAAAACTGTGGTACTTTTCCCCGTACCGCCTTTGAAATTGAAAATAGCGACCTTTAACATAAAATCCTATTAAGGTCTAATCATCGTTTAGCTTAACACTTACTTTTATATGCTTAAGTGTTAAACCCATAAACTGTTAAACGTCTAATAGGTTTAACAGTTTATGAGCAAGTCTGAGGTCAGCCGCAGATTGGCAGTTACAGCACGAGTAAGGTAAGTAGGTAGGCGAAACCCGTTTCTTGATGAAACCGGGTTTCTAGGGTGTACTTCATAAACCTGCAATTTGCTGCTTGCTGTAAAGTCTGGGGTTTTTTGTCTGACTGGTTAGACCCAAAGTCAACTGGGGCGATTGCTCTTTTGGGTAACGATCAAACGATCAATCGCTAGCTTGCGGTAATTGGTTAAACAGTTAAACGTATTATACCTTTAGCTGTTTAGATGAATATCCCATAACAGGCTTTTCAGGCAACTGAAGCGATGTCGCGCTGGGGCATAGCGTTCCGTTAACTGCGATCTCCGTGCTACCGTATGCTGATAGCTCAACAAATGCCTTGGCTTTCTTGAGCGATCGCACCACCCTCAGTTAGGATATCCGCGATCGCACGGCTGCCTGCTCTCCCTAGATAACTCAATCGTATAGGGTCAAGGTTGAACGGCGGATAATGTTATTCAGGGTGAAGGTTGCACGGTCAGAGAAAGCAAATTCGACTTCTTTTTCGGGCGCGTTAAGTTAAGTAGGCGCTGTAAAACGCAATTATGTAAACGATTGTAAAGTATCCCAATTCCCTAAGCGTGGCTAAGTCAGCCCTGTTTACATACAGTTACATAGTTGAGTTTAATTCCGCCTACCTACTTAAACTTTCTCTTAATTAATTCCTTTAAAAGCTCCACAAGCAACAAAAATTGAAGGAGAAACGGCAACATCTGTTGATGCTCCCGCACTTGCAGCAATTTCTAGGGGCCAGTCAAACTTTTTTTGTTGTGATTGCACTAATTGTCCGACAATTAAGAGGAATTCCTAGAATCACCGTTCTGACAATTTCACAGGTCGTCCTTTGAACGCTGTTACCTCAGATTTAACACTCTTGTTGCCACAGCCTCTGCCGCTAACTTCTCACCCGGTGGCGGTGTACCTTTCTCTGTTGGCACCCGGCTCACAGCCGACGATGCGGCAGTCTCTTGATGCGATCGCGTCTTTGCTGACGGAGGGGCAGTGCGACGCGATGACGCTGAATTGGGCGACGCTGCGCTACCAGCACACGGCTGCGGTGCAAGGGGCATTGATAGCACAGCACTCTCCGGCTACTGCTAAAAAGATGATGTGTGCTCTGAAGCGGGTGTTGAAAGAATCACTGCGACTGGATTTGATGAGCGCGACTGACTATGCCAAGGCGATCGATTTGCCTAAAATTAGGACATCTGACAAACTCAGGGGGCGGGCCTTGAGCGCTGATGAAATTGCCACTCTGTTTGAGGTGTGCCACAATGACTCGACTCCGGCAGGCGCTCGCGATGCGGCTCTGCTGGCGATTCTGCGGGTGGGTTTGCGCCGGGCTGAAGTGGTGAAGCTGGAATTGAGGGACTTTAATGCTCGCACGGGTGCTATGAAGGTACGAGGCGGTAAGGGGAACAAAGACCGCACGGTGTACCTTCCTGGCGATGCTGTGAAGGTGGTGGAAGATTGGCTCGTGGTTCGGGGTCTGGAAGCGGGAGCGTTGTTGTGTCCGGCCTGGAAGATGGGTCGGATACATATCAGACCGCTAACACCCCAGGCGGTATTAGTGATTTTGCAAAAGCGGGCAATAGAGGCGGGGGTGGAGTCGTTTTCTCCTCACGATTTCCGCCGGACTTTTTGCTCGGATTTGCTAGATGCTGGAGTTGATATTGTGACTGTGGCGGAGCTGGCGGGGCATTCTTCGCCTGCAATTGTGGCTAAATATGACCGCCGGGGAGAGGAAAGGAAGCGGCTCGCTGTGGAGCTGTTGTCGATTCGGAACAAGCGTTGAACTGCCAACAAGCGACAGTAGTCTTGGAGTGCGAATTGACTTCTAGGCTTATAGATGAGGCTGGGAGACGGAGCTAATGAGAGCGATGTACAAGGCAGCTTCGGCTGAATATCACCGCGTTATTGACGGGTATTGTTCATCGTCTCCACTTCACCTATAAGGTATTCTGCCGAACCCTAGAGGCCGACAAAATATTTCACTCCTCAAGCCGTCACGGAGCAAGAGTTTCAGGCGTTGATTATCCATTAGCTCCCAGATTCTTTCAGTCAAGGCGTCAAACCTTTATCCCACCTAGGTTTTATCCACTTGGGTATAATGCTCAACTCTAGGGTTGATCCGTACTACTTTGCATCAAGTCCCACAGCGCGCATTAACGAATTTCGGAAACCCGTCAGGTTTCCAGCCCAACAGAGAACAATAAAATGCCTGTACTCCAAATCCCATCCATCGCCTAAAATATCAGCAGGCTCTAAAAATCCAAGTTTACGATGGCATAAGGGGTAAAAATAGGTTGCGTCCCTGGGAAGGCTATGGTGTCTAAGCGGCCTTGAGTATTTTCCGATAGCTAGCGGGTAAAAATGAAGCCCCATCCAGAAACGGATGGGGCAACTGGGATTAGAGATTGCTAGGCACTCCCCGGACTAGATAGAATTCCACTGCTACGCCTGACTGGGCAACCGCCGCTAAACGGTAATAGCCATCAATAATCTTGTAGTCTTCAGAGAAAATCAGTATCGAGCCAGCTTTCCACTCCCCGTCCTGCATTGAAAGCGCGTAATCGTCAATCACAGATTGATCAATCTTTCCGGACTGTGCCACTCCGAAAGACAGGTATCCTCTGGCCATGTCAGGGGTAATAGTGACAGGAATCAATTCGCTTCTGTGACCATCCGGGCTAGCCCTGCGGATAAGGGATTCGAGGTCGTCGTTGCTGTTGTTCATGGGCAAGCGTCTTTGTTAATTACCCCACCCCTTTTTAAGCGAACGGTGGGCTGAGCTTGGACGGATGCTGTGGTGTCTAAGCGGCTCTGTGTTTTAGTTTCCCAAGTTTGGCCCGGCGCTGCAACGAGAATTTTCGGCCTCCAACAGAATCACCGGAATCGTTTCGCTGGCTTTCAGGTTGAACCGCCGTGTCAGAACAGAGGCGTGGTACTGAAAATGACCGCTAAGAACGAGAGAATCCGTCGAGAAAGAGAGCTGATTCACGCCCTTGAGTTACTAAGCCGTCGAGCGCCAGACGCGAGCTCACCTGCAATGAAGGCGGGAGTTGCGATTAAAGTTGCAGGCTGGGATATCCGATTTTATACGTTTGACCTGGACTCGCGACAGCATTAGTTTCTTGGTAAGCCTGGTGCTTTGTCTTACCTGTATGTCTTACACTATGACAGTTTGTATGATATCTTTCTAAATGTTGTAAGACAAAGTTGTCAGACATAAATAAGACAAATCACTCATGCTAAGAGTGTAAGACTATGTGAAGTTATGCGTCTTACACTCTTAGCATGAGTGATTTGCTAGCTAGCGGTTTCTATCAGGGTGGGTCGAGATTATTCATTTTTCTAGGTTCGGTGTAGTGTGTGGCGTCTGGGTTTGTAAGACCAATTTGTATGACATAAGGGGGTGTATGACAAATAAGCGTATAACAGATTTTGCTTATACGTCATACAAACGGCGACGGCTGTTATACAATAGCGTCATACATATATGACCGAGGTAAGACAATGGCGTCAACATCGTTAACTTTTCGCTGTCCAGATGAAGTGTTGGAGGCGATCGACAATTTAGGGAAGGAGCGTTATCCGGCGGCAAATACTAAGCACGGGTGCGATCGCTCTAAGACTTTGATCGACATTATGCGGGCGGGCATCGAGGCGCTGTCTGATGGCTCCGTTGTCTTACCCGCACCCGCATTCGTCAGACAACAGCCGGATGACGTAAGACAAAGCTTGTCAGACAGCTCGTTAGAGGCGCGTATTACAGAAATTGTCCAACGTCAGACAGAACCATTGCGCGCAGCGCTAAAGGCAGAATTAAAGGCTGAATTGTTGGGGGAGTCCGCAGCCTGACCGATCGCACCGATGACGAACGGCTCAGGCAGCAATTAGACTCGATGCCGACAGAGAATCACCAAGACTACGACCAACTTTTAGAATCTAGTTCTGCAACGATCGACAATCAGCGCAAGGTGGTGGCACTATTGCAATCCCGCCTTAGAGAAGAACGGGAGAAGTTTGAAGCCCAACTCGCAGAACTGCAAAAACGGCTGGATGCTGCCGAAAAAAATTCAGACTCTGCGATCGAGCCAGACCCATACATTTTTCTTAATTGGCTCAAAGATTTGGTAAAAGGCAAATCCAGAAAACCTCCTCAATGGGAGCCAACCAAAGCGGAGGCCGAAGCCATTTTGGCGCGGGTCAGACAATCTTAAAAGTTCAATTACCGATCGTCCCAAAACAAAGAGCCCCCAGCGTGATGCCGAGGGCTTTTTTTATGAAGGGTATTAGCGGGACTTAAACAAATTTTAAGCCCAAATAAAGCCCAAACTAGCTTTATAAGCGGAGAATACGTCCCAATTTTCGTTTAACCATTTGACAAACCGAAAAGATATTGCTGTCCGAAACGCTTCCAGCGCTTCTGTAAAGGTGTTTAAAGGTTTATTTGCCCATCTACGTCTTAATCCGCAGGTTTTGGTATGCCAGAGAATAAAACTGTAGGCACAAAATACCAAAATTAAATGTCTCATTAGACTGCGTTTATCTCTGACCTGATATTCTTTTAGTCCTAACCAACCCTTGGCTTCCCGATAGAAAACTTCTACCCAATTTCTTTGGGAGTAGGTCTTTACTACCCACTCTTCTGTTGCTGTTGATAACTCCACATTAGTCATCAAATAACTTTTGTTGGCGTAGCCTATCCAAAGGACATAGGGGGATTTAGGGGGATCGCACCACCACTTATCTGAACGCAAACTGCTGTTAACTTCTGACCCAGAGAGACTTGGGCATCAAGCAATGTAGATGTTTTG
>NZ_JAUBTT010000047.1:50936-63709 GCF_036705125.1 Microcoleus sp. B7-D4 | reverse complement strand
TCTCAGACGTATCTGATGAGTGTGCTATCTGAAGATTTTCGCCGATTGTCGGGGATTGTCTGAATTAAAAGTATCAGCATCATTCACATCCTTTACTGTTTGGGTTTTGCCTCTGTCAGCGAGTGGAGCCCGCTGCAACCTGCCCAAAAGCCCGGTGAAGTTATGAGCATTCTCATGCGTTACCTGCGGCTGTAGGGGTGATATAACATTCTTTGCGGGCGTGAATTACCGCCAACAGCTTGTACAGTCTATTCAGACTTTACAAGCTGTTGGCGTTAGAATTAGACAGCGATCGTTCGTTGTTCACTATGCCTTTCGGACGATCGCCCATTAGTTTGCAATAATTTATTTAAACCGAGAAAGATTATATGTGGGTAGAGATAACAGCGCTAAATCAAGTTCCCGAAGGGGGTGTGTTGAAGGTAAAAGTTGACGAAAATTCAGTGATTTTGAATCGTCAAGGCATGAATGTCACTTGTTACCGTAATGCTTGCACTCATTTAGAATATCCGATCGACATGGGTAAGGTAAATAACGGTATCATTACCTGTCCATTTCACAAATATCAGTACAAGTTAGATACGGGTAAATGTTTGAATGCACTAGGCGATTCCCTGGAATCTTATCCGGTAAAGATTGAGGGCGATCGCGTTTTTGTAGAAATAGATTAGTTATTCGTTATTCGTTAAGTCCGACAGTCCGACAGGGGTTTCAACTCCTGTCTCATAGCTCAAGTCGTCTCAAGACGACTGTAGATTAGTATTTGATATCAAGTCCGGCTTAAATACCCCCTCACCGAAAAACGAGCGAGAAGCCCCTGGCTTTAGACATGGGGAGGAAAGCGGCAGCGACGACCGTCGCCTTGAAATATTTTTAAAACCCATAGCTATAGCCATCTTTTTTGTGGATTGCTTTGCAATACTTGTGGCTAATACCTGTTACTCTCCCAGCCTTCGTTACAATATCAAAACTGCCGTCGATCACGGCATAGAAGCCGCCCTGTATAAGAGCCGACTTTCTTCCCTGCGGTAACGGTTGCGCTGACAATATCGCCAGTCTGAAACCCTTTGTGAATTTGCACTCTGGACTTGTGCCGAATGGGAAATCCGTACTGGTTTGTGCCGCACATCTGTCGTGTCCCCTGACCTTTTGCCACAATCAACAAAGGCTTTGAAGTCAATACTTTGAGCGTGTCAACGCTGCCCACACACGCAGCATCAAGCCAGTGCGATTTAGCCAACCCTAACCGATGGCGATTGAACTTAGTTTGTCCGCCCGTGCCAGTAGTGACGGGCAATCCCGTTTCTTTAAGTGCATTAAATAATGCCCATCGGGTTGAGTTGACCGCTGCTGCATCTTTGAGTGGTAGCTTTGCTTGTTTGAGGATGCGGTTTAACAGGTCGGGTTTAGCGGCCAGGAATGCTCGAACATCCTGATTGCCTTTCTTTTGATTGCAATCGTGACAAGCCAGTGTCAAATTGGAAACCCTGTCAGAGCCACCTCTTGACTTGGGCTGAATGTGCTCAACCTCAAAAGGTACATTTTCAGCCGAGCAATAAGCGCACTGCCGATGCCATTTTTCCAAGAGATACTGCCGGACTTCGTAACCCTGCAATTCTCCCTGCTGATACATAACGCCTGAGATTTCAGGGTTTTGCATGAGTTGAGAATCAAACCGCACTAACTCTTGAACAATGCTGGCAACGGGAGCGAGTCGAATCAATTTGCTCCCCCATGTAAGTATTGTTTCGACTCGGTGTTGCCCCGATGGAGCGAGCCAACCATCGGGGCGAGTGCGATTGAGGAATCGCGCCTTACGGTATCGAGTTTTGCGATTGCGTCTTCCTCGCCTAAGTTGACGGCGAGAGAGAAGTGCATCTTTAATTTGCTGGCCCCGGTGTTGCAGTTCGGCTCCGAAGATAATCTTGTTGTCCTGTTTGATTGCAACCCCCGTGACTTTCGATCCCGGATCTAATTTCAGTTCTAGCGGTTCAGGATTCGTCTCAACTGCTTTTTTCAAAACAATCGTAAACGGATAGCGGAGAAATACCGCTGCTTTTCCAGCTTTCAGCAATGACCTTGCCATTCCTGGTTTACAGGGTGATAGCGGTTTGCGATTGGTATCAATTACAAAAACAAAGTTAGACATTGTTGCGTCTCCTCTGATTGCTCGTAACGTTCGCTTCGCCAATGTTTTCAAGGCTTGTCATGTTGGCTGCACTTCCTTAACCCATTACAGATGTTTAACAACCAACGATAGGGCTACAAACTAGCGACGCATTTGTAGGTATCGTGACCTTGAAAACGTAGACGCTCGTTGCGTCTGAGGCTGGTCGTGTTCTGGCTTGTATCCCGCTTGCGTTAGTCGGACAGTCTACAAGCCCCTGCCTTTAGGCATGGGGTTCATGACTCTCTTAGTCTGCGGAGGCAGACTTTGTTCGTGTAGTAGCGGTTTCAACCGCCGAACCATCTTTCAACCTACCATTTTCGCGCGCCGCTGACGGAGGAAAACCGCCAAAAGCCCGATCGCACCTACCGTCAACAGTAGCCATTCTTCCGGTTCAGGAACCCCTGAAACATTCAGAGGATTATTCGGCTTACTCAACTCCTCCTTACCAGATTCTACCTCTCTGTCAAATCGATCGCTCTTAGCTTCTGCAGCTTTTAGTTGCTCCCTTTGCGCGTCATTAACTAACACAATCATCGAAGAATAAGGAGTCACCACTTTGAAATTTTTAGCTACTGCGTGCATCGCATCCAGTTGCGTTAATTGACTGGAACTTTTCTGCTTGCTAAGTGCAGTTATCAACTGCCGCGCCGCTATCGGTTTAAAGCCTTCATTTCCGGCATTTTTGGACTCTACAACTGCCGCCGATTTGGCGATTTTTTTCGACTGCGGGGTTTTGGCATAACTCCAAGCATAGCCGTCAACAACGCTAACTGTAGATTCGCCCGAAGCTGCTGTTGTTGCTACTCGCTGCATCGCCTCTTTCATATCTGTAGCCACTCCACCACCGCTATCTTGAATAGCCTTTAAAGTTGCGTCGTCGTAGCCGGGGGGCAAACCTCCCAAATGCACTGTCCATAGGGGTGAAGAGATGGAAAGTTTAAGTTTGCGATCGTCCGACAATTCGTAACTGTGGCGATCGCTCACCAAAAATACAGTATCGTAACTTTTATCGCCCCGCAACTGTGCAAACTGTTGCAGCATATCTTTGAGCTGGATTGTACCGTAAAATGTCACCTTTGCCGCATCGAAATTGCGTACATCTTCCACCAACTTAGGTGGCATTCCTGCAGCGCTAGCGACATACAAATCAACAGCGTTTTTGCCTGCTGCATTAGCTTTCAACCATTCAAAAGTCTCTTTTACTTCCTTACTTGCCACCGCCATGCTGCGGGAAGTATCGAGAATAACTGCAAATTTCTTGCCTTGGGGTAACGAGTAATTTGCATCAGCCAGCGGCTTAGCAGAAATGATATTTCCTCCCGGTAGAATCGCCTGCTGCGCGGTTAGCGGTTGCTGTGCGACTGCGGGCAAAAAGGGGGGCAGCCAAGTTTCTCTGGCTTCTTTCCCGCTGTATTTTACCTCTTTCCCGGCGATCGTGCGGCGAGTATTTTGGTTCCAAAAAATGTTGCGTTTTTCAGCCAAAACAGGCATAGCCCAACCCTGCGGCTGGCGCATCACTTTGTAAGTAAGCCACAGGTGCATTTCAGTTGGCCCGTCAGTTAGCGTGAATTCTCTTTTAGCCGGGATTGGAAAAGCCCGCAAGCGGTATTGTTTGGGGCCAATTTGTTCTAGCAAAGCCGGATCGACTCTTTCTCTCACCTGTTGGTTGTAGACTTGCTGGGCCGCACCTCTAGGCGATACCGTAAATACAAAACGTTTGTTTAAATCGCCAGTATCTCCCAGCCAAACTCCTGTAACTGCGGCGCTTTCCGGCAGGGAAAAGTAGTAGAATACTTCTTGCAAGTTCGGCGTTTGATTTTTGTAAACTTCGTAGAGTTGAACGTCAGCCCAGTCGCCGTTTTCTTTGACTGTCACTTCTTGCGACTGCAACCATACTTTTTCCTCACTGACATTCAGCAAACCAGCTTTAGCTTCTTCCTGGTTTGAGGTTGACTGCACCGCGTGTTTTACTGCTTCTGTGTCGCCTTTTTGCAGTTCCGTATCGAAGAATTCGCCGTAGAGTTTTTCGGCTTTTTCTACATCAGCACTAGAGCCTTGATACAAAAACGGCGACATTAAAAAATTATAGCTGTTCTGCACCGTTTGAGCCGCTTTGTCAGGTAAATTCAAACTATTTTTGTACATCTCATAAATGTGGTTGTTTTCTCCTACAGTGCTGAGGTAGCGGTAAGGGGACAAATAAGCGTTAACTAAGCCAGATCGAATCATATCAGACTTGGCTAATAAAGTTTGGCGGCTGCTGTCATTTGCGGGGGGAGTCGCCAGCATTTTCAGTGCTGCAACTTGTGGCTGCTGCTGCAAAGCCGAGAAAATAGCCAGCCAAGCTGCTATGACTCCCAAACTTCCGATTAGCGCTTTATTTTTCCCGTATTGTGCAGCAAAACTCTGCCATATTTTCCGCCCGGAATGAATGTAGAGAAAGCCGTACAGCGAAGGCATGACAACGAATAAGCTACAGGTTAAACCAAACAATATAAAGGATAGCGGTATCCAAATTAAACCCCAGATCCACTCCCCGTATCTAAAGATATCCCAAAATGCTGATACCCATGTAAACTTGAAAAATTCAATGACTACAGTGAAGAATCCATAAAGTGTAAACAATGCCACAGGTACAGCGTAAAACATCAGCAATGTTGCCGCCCAAATGCCAACTACTAGCATTAAACTGTGGCATCCTAATTGCAGCCACGCACTTCGCTTTTCTCCGATTAACCTGAAAAAACGAGGCTGTTTATTATGGGAATTCTGGGAATCGAAAATATTTTGAACATTTTCTCTTTTACCCAGATATCCGTACAGCATTTCCACTGAAAATGCTGCAATGCACAAAGCAATAGTAGCGATGATTTGAGAACTAGCTGGAGTGAGTTCTCGTAGCAGGAACAAGCGGAGCAAACAAAGCAAAAATAACGGTGCTTCTACGCCGTAAAACCAACGCATTAGCTGTAGTGGTTGCTTGCTAACAGTCCTGAGCCCGATTATGGTAGATAGTGTCGGTATTGCTATCAGTGCTGTTAGGGTTAAGGAAAATTGAAGGGGGATAATTCCGTCTATTGTGGCTTGGATTAAGGGAATTCCCACATAGGGCAAAATTCCTAGATAAACAATTGATAAAAAGGTCAGGTTCCACAGCCAAAATATTGACTGAGAAATTATATTAAATACCTGTTTTAATTTTTTCACTTTTGCCTCTTTTTAAGCTAAGATTGACGGTATTGTGTACAGTATTAGCGAACTTTTGTATTTCTGAACTTTCGGGGCTTACAGAACTGTCAAAGAGAATAGAAACGAGTACCCAAGTATGATTTGTGTGGGTGATGTCGCTGCCAATGCGCGACAAGAAGTTATCGGTAGTTTGCTGCGGCGATTGCAGCCAGTAGGTAGCGGATAGTTCGTTGTCTTTGAGAGACAGCCAGCGCGCTGTTACTGAAGGAGTTAGTTGTTTTTTTTCTATGCGATTGACGGGAATTCCGCTGGCTACAAAACACAACTCGGGGGCGTGATAAGTTTGCCAGGATGTGCTCGCTACAGTGAGCATGGAACCGCGCAAGTTGCCGGCGACAAATCTGATTTTTTGTGTTTGCGTGTCTGGATAGTTGCCAAAGAATTTTTGTTCGCTAGGATTCAGGGAAATTGACTCAGATTTAATGTATTCAGGCAATCTTAAAGGTGCGATCGCCATTTTTGGCGTTTCTACGTGAGACAGTTGAGCCATTACTGCCAAAACTGCGACTGCTGCAATTATTCCTGGTTTGGCTAAAGGGTGATTTTGCATAATTTCTGAGTTTGGTTTTGCAGAAATACCGCTGGTTTTTTCTGGCTGAAATTTCGGTACTCGTTGCAGCATTAACCACGTCACAAAACAAGCACATACTAAACCGACAATTCCCAGAGGAACGTGCATAATTTGTGCTATGTTTGGCTGTTGAAAAACTTCTGAAACCAGGACTAACACGGCAACCCGCGCAGTGTTAGCACACACCAAGATTAAGAGATTAGCAGCGCCGACTGCTAGCCATCTTAAGCTCATTTTACGCCCTTCCTGCCAGGTAGCAGCTAGCAAAAAGAGCGTTCCCACTAAGAGGGTTTTAATGCCGCTACAAGGCACGTCCACATGAGCGATGCCGTTTTCCAAAACGATAATATCGTAAGAAGAAATCGCCCCAACGTGCAGCATTGAGAGCAACTGTTCTACTACCTGAGCAGTAAGCACTCGCGCCGGCAAACCTAATCCGCTATTAAACTGACTGTTGAATGGTAGAATACAAGCCAGCAAGCCCGCAACTGGCAAGTTTTTTCGCCAAAAGTTCTGCTCCACCAATAAGCCGCACAGCCCGTAAGTTCCGAGGATAAATAGCAGGACAGTAAGTTGTTTGATATCAATTATGTACTGAAGGGCGATCGAGCAAATACCCGCACCCAACATCAATAGCAGCGGATCTCGCCTCAAAACGAAATGGGGCGAAAATCCGGGCGGGCGATCCGAGTTCCCAATCGATCGCACTACTAATGCTACAATCAGAAAGCCAATTACTATCTTGTACAGTGTGGGTATCTCAACAAACGAGGATAACAGCCACTTAACAGCCGAGATATTGGCCGAAAACCAAGCAAGCGCCAGCAAAAAAGGAGCCAGCCAAACCAAATAAACCGCAGGATGAGGAGTAACAGAATCTGGAATTGCAGAATCAGTGATATTGGTGCGCTGCATGATACCGCTTGACATTCACGTTGGTGACATCTTAGCTCAGTCAAATTGGTAATGTCCAGACCGATTATTTAAGTTTTGTCAAGCTTCAATTTTCTCTACAGAGAAGCTAGCGTTATAATAATTATTTTTAGCGGAGGTAAAAATGAGCGAAAAAAGCCCAGGATACAAAATTGTTAGCGATAACCGACAAGCGCGCCATCTCTATGAAATTATAGAGACATACCAAGTGGGAATCGAGTTGAAGGGAACCGAAGTCAAATCTATTCGGGAAGGAAAAGCCAATTTGCGCGACGGATATGGCTTAGTTCGGAACGGGGAACTGTGGTTGATCAACGTTCACATTTCGCCTTGGAGAAGTGCTAGCAACTATTTTAATCACGAACCCCGCCGCACCCGTAAATTGCTGATGCACAAGCAGGAAATTCGCAAACTAATCGGCAAGGTGGAAGAAAAAGGGTTGACTTTAGTGCCGTTAAAAATGTATTTGAAAGGCGGCTGGGTAAAACTGGATATCGGTTTGGGTAAAGGGAAAAAACTGTACGACAAGCGTGAAGATTTGAAGAAACGCGAAGACAAGCGGGATATGGAAAGAGCGATGAAACAATTTTAGTCATGAGTCAGTAGTCATTAGTCATTAGTCATTAGTCATTAGTCATTAGTCAACAGTCAACAGTCATTAGTCATTAGTCAACAGTCATTAGTCATTAGTCATCAATTCCCCAGTCAACAGTCAACAGTCATTAGTCATTAGTCATTAGTCATTAGTCATCAAACATCTCCGAAAAATCAACTAAAATCTTTGCTACTTGAAGGTTGAAAGTTAATTTATGGAGATGTTTATTACTCAGGAGTCATGAGTGATTAATGATTGGTAATTGGTGATTAGTGATTGATTATTTTAAATCTAGTTCGGTTAATTACCCATCATAAAATTGTTTGATATCCCCCGTTGAGAATTTTGAGGGCTTTCGTGGTCACTACAAACATAATTAGAGTTATAGCGCTTCTCAAGCGTGGTGAGGTATGGGGGCGAGTCCTATGCCTATGCCCAATGCCCAATGCGCTATGCCCTATGCCCAAGAACACCTCATGTTACTGAGAAATGCTATATCTTATCTCCTCATAGCTGGTAAAAGTATAGTCATTTATAGACATGGGAGGCTTCAAGTCCCTCCCCTTTCACTTTTACTTTGAGCGGATTAACCCGCATTGGCCCAACTACGCAGCTCCCTATCAAGAAAGCTGAAGGCATTTGGGATTGCTTTTCTGAGAATATTGTAAGAAGCATTCACATCGGAATTAATTAACTGACCAGTTGATGTTTTGTACAAACCTCGTTTGATCCGTTTCCCAGTAAATACAGGCTCTTTTTCTGTTTTCCCGTAAACCGGAATTGGGTCTAAACCCAGAAAGCTACTTCTGGACGTGTAGGATTCTTCCTGCACAATCACCGTAATTCCCACTAACCGAGCTTTGTATTCCAACATTTCAATCAACTGAGAATGAGGAATGCTAAGAAAGTTTTGATTAGTTTTATTCCCTAACTCGATTTCAGTTTTCCACTGGGCATTCTTGCCAATTACTAGCGTCCCAATCTGCTTTGCCATCAAAATATCAATAATCACATGACTGGTATGATGCAAGTAATTATCAACTTTTTGATTGCGACAGCGTGTTAAGCGCGCTCATCCGTGGTGAAGTTTTGCGACCTCCTTTTAACTGGGATTGCAACTTTCCTTTACGTTTGTTGTAGAACTGGTTGATCGATTTTAATGGTCGCCCGTTAATCAACAAAGGGATAAATCCCGGCTGATTTGAAGTTAACGCCACTAAATTATCCAGCCCCAAATCAATACTAGCTACAGAGTTGGCATTGCCAAGGGTGGACTCCGGTTCATCATAAATTACCTCAATTACATAGGAATCACATTTCGGAACCAGTCTAACTTGACAAATCTGGTCGGGATTGAGTTGGGTTTTAATTGAAAGTTCAGTGCCGGAAAGCTTGATAATTCCTTTCTTCAACTGTTTGCGGCTAATCGCTTGAATGGTGTAAACGAGCAGGTTTCGCCCTTTAACTTTATCTTTGTACTTCGGCAATTTTGGACGACCCGTGAACTTGGAAGAATCAGCTTTGTAAGCATTGAATGCCTCAAAAAACGATTTCCAATTCTTGTCTAGTACCATCAATATTTGCTGACTGACTTTAGCAGGTAAAGCTTTATACGCTTCATGAGACTTCATCAAGCGGTTCATTTCGTTGTAGTTGACATAACCCCATCCATAAATAAAGCTCTGACGAATAACGTAATTGGCGGCATTGTAGAGGTTTTTGGATTTGAAGGCTAGTTCGTCAATCTGGGCGAAACGGTGTTCCGTCGATTTAATGATGTGTCTCTCTGTTAGTTGCATTCAGAGCCTCCATCTCTCGGATGTGGTAGTTTATTTGCCTTCCACCACCGCCACGCAGTTGTGTAACTTATGCCTATTGCTTTAGCGTAGTCAGGTAGTTTCATTGTTAACCTCCTGACTACATATTATCATTCTTGCTTACTACTGCTTATAAACTTAATGAAGTTTTATAATACTGTCGATCGACTGACCGCTGAGTAAGTATTATTACTTAGGCAATGGCAACAGTTCTACCTTCTTGCTGCTTGCCGCTTCTTTTTCCTGAAAATATCCGGATGGCTTGTGGAGTCTCATGAATGATTAACCTATGCTCGAATACCTCTGGCTAGTGGGAACATTACCCAAGCATTCGGCTGTGGACTGACAAACTCTTATGAGAAATGGGCTCAAACCTGAGTCATTTCGTAAGATTATGAGGCCATTAGGGTAGCAATTAAATCTGACAAAAAAAATATTGCTCAACTCTCAAGTTAAAAAATGCTAAAAATGACACCATTAGCTAACATTTTCAATGCCATGAAAGAGCCAGCAAAAAACCATCACAACTCGAAGTGGGGAGCCTTCTTGCTGATCCTAGCAGTAGGCTTTGGCGGCTGGAAAATTGGGCGGCCGGAACTGGCATCTTTTTTTAATAATATGGCATTTGAAAACTACAAAGCCAATAGATTGGCGGATACTCAAAAAGCATATGAGTTAGCGCTCGCTGTAGATCCAAAAAGCCGAACAGCTCTTTACAATTTAGGATGGCTTTGCGAAGAGGTGCAAGATTTACAATGCGCCCGAGGAAAATATCTGCAAGCTGCAAAACTCGGTCTGCCTGCTGCTTACAGCAATCTGGCTCGATTATATATAGTCGATCAAAAAAACTATCCGGCTGCGGTTCACTTCCTGTGGCAAGGTTTGAAATTAGCGGAGGACGATCGAGTAAAATATTCTTTACTCAAAAACTTGGGATGGGCTCGCCTAGAACAGGGTCGATATTCCGAGGCATTGCAGCATCTGGATGAAGCCATTAAACTTGATAGTGAAGGGCCAGCAACTTACTGCTTAAAAGCGCAAGTCCTAGAAAAAATGAAAAATACTAAGGCAGCGCTACCGCAGTGGAAAATTTGTCTAAAGTATGCGGATTCTCAAGAATTCGATGAGGATATATGGATAGGGATGGCACGTCAACGATTAAACGAGGAAAAAACAAATAAATGAAACGCACAGTTTTGTTTTCATCAACCATACTGGCAATTATAACGGTACTGGAGCTAAGTCAAGCCTCAACAGCACTCCCAACTCCTTCGACTGTTAACCCTGCCGTTAATGAATCAGTCGAAACGCCGTTCGACTTCAATCAATCGACCTGGCGGCGGTGCAGAGATAGAGATGGTGGAAAATATCCGTGTCCCAGATTCATCATGCCTTCGGAGAGCGAAAAATAAGAGTTATTTTCAATAAATTTTGTAGAGTGTACCATCACCACTTTACAGCAACAGGTATGTAGTATGTAGTAGTAAGTATGCAGGGTGTGCCGTCCGCACCTTATAGCATTTGAGATTTGAGATTAAGAATTGAAGAATTGGAAATAACTTATGGCGATAATGGTTTGCAGCTTGCATAAAGCTGCATTCTTTTTTTTGCACTGATATAACTCTTAATCATTGCTGTATCGGCTATTGCTGGAATCCACACCGGGCGCAGGGCTGTTTCATTCGACCTAGGGACAAACCCTCGTGAAGATGCCCGATATTTGAAACATCGATTTCATCATCCGTGGAGGGGGTAGGCATTCTTGGCACTACCCCTACAAAACGATGATTTCCCTGAGAATGAAACCGCCCTGCCACCGGGCGGGGAGAAAATCCCCGCCAGCAATTCTATCTACTCTCCCTCCGTCAAAGCTGAATCTTGCTGTTGGTGCGAGTTGCTGTAAAAACTAGCAATAATCGCCACCATCAACCACCAAAGCATATTAACTTCGGGCCTGTACCAAACTGTATCGACAAAACCGTGGGCCATCATGCCGGCTAAAGTTGCGATCGCCCCAATCAACCAAAACCCCTGATTCGTCGATTTTAGATTTTGGATTTTAGATTTTGGATTTCGGGATTCTTCGTCTAAATTAGAGATGTTAAATTGTGCATCCCGCAGATTTTTTATCTGCAACAAACCTTGATTGACGGTGACAGTCATCAGCCAAAGGAAACACATTAAACCGATAAAACCGGTTTCCACCGCAATTTCCAGCAGCACGGAATAAGCGCTTAAAGCAGTGAATCTCGGCTTCATATAAAGTGGATAAACTTTATTAAAAGCAGTGTTTCCCGGCCCAATTCCGAGAATTGGTCGATCGCGAATCATGTCAATCACCGCCGTCCAAACATTAATCCGAAAATTGTTACTGCTGTCACCTCGGCCGATAAACATACTCGAAACTCGATCGCGCAGAGGTTCCACTAAAGCCACTCCCAAAATTAAGGCCCCAGCCAAACCTCCTAACCCTAACGGCAGGGCCCAAGTCCGCCAGAACCGAGGCATCAAAGGGCTGTACCAGTACCACAGCAGCACTAAAAATACCACCAGTAGAGCCACAAAACCGATCCAAGCACCCCGGCTGTCCGTGTAGCGCAAACACGCGCAATTCACCACCAGCATCGTCAGCGCTAAAACTTTTGTTCCCCATCCTTTCCACACAAAAAGTGCGGCGGCGCTTAATGCAATGGCCGGCAGTAAATAGGAACCAAGCAAGTTAGGATTTCCCAGAAAGCTGTAAACTCGCGTGACATTGGCTTGAGTAGAAGTCGGATCGTTCCAAGTAGCTAATGGCGGCACTTTGTCAATCCACTGCCGCACGCCGTAGAAACTGACAATTAAAGAGACGTTCAAAAATACGGCAATTAACCACGATCGCCAACGGGGCGATCGTAATATCCGAGCCATCAGCGCAAAAAACAGCAAATACAGCGTTAGCTTGCTCCAACCAGTAGCAGCGGCGACTTTCACCGGCGACATCGCCGTTGCGACGGTGGCAATGCCCCAGTACAGCAGTACCAGCAAGTGAATCGGCGTGAAGGGGATCTCGCGATCGTCCGAAACAGTCAGCAGCACCCAAAATGCAGCGCTAGCCCCCATCAACACCCCCACCAAGGCATTGTTTACAAACGGCGCCAAACCGAAAGTCAAGGCCAGCAAAACAAAACCCAAGGGTTCTGCCCACTGCATCAGCCAGCTACTCTGCCGCCAACTGCGTAAAGAGCCGATCGCCAAATTGAATAAATAACTTCTACTTTGCCACTGAGAGAGCGGCAAATTTGCCAGAGTTAACTGTTGCCAAACTGAATTCATTGCTATTTTAGATTTGTACTTAGTAATCGGGCATTGGGCATCGGGCATTGGGCATCGGGCATTGGGCATCGGGCATTGGGCATTGGGCATTGGGAAAAAGGTAATTGTTATTTCTAACAACTG
>NZ_JAUBTT010000047.1:23431-50836 GCF_036705125.1 Microcoleus sp. B7-D4 | reverse complement strand
CCAACTGCCAACTGCCAACTGCCAACTGCCAACTGCCAACTGCCAACTGCCAACTGCCAACTGCCAACTGCCAACTGCCAACTGTCAACTGCCAACTGCCAACTGTCAACAGTCAACTAACTTCATCCTTCCAACAATTCCGTAGCATTTGTGCAGGGCAGCCAGAGCACGTAGCGATATCCAGATTCCGGGGTTCCTTGAATTGAGAGTTGACCGCCTTGAATTTCCACCAATTGGCAGCAAAGCAGCAGCCCCAAGCGTTCCCTGGCCCCGTAACCAGCTAACACCGGTGCGCTATCCTCGGCATTCTGGGCCACCAAAGCCGCCAACTCAGAAAACGCCAGCGTTAATCGCTGCACACCCTGTGTCGGGAGTTGCGGTTCGAGTCCGGGGGAGTCGGTTTCGGAGTTCGATGGCGAACCGCTACCCGATCCGACCTTCAACAAGTAGTCGGTGTAGAGTTGAGCATGGGGTAAACTTTCCCCTAACCAAGGATGAAAAACCCAAACTCCGATGTTGATACCGTCTTCTTTCCGAGAAACGTGGACTCGAATCACGCTGCCTGCCCCAGCAGATTGAATAATGCTAAAAATTAAGTGGTGCAGCATTTGCTGAACCTTATCTTTATCTACCAACCAGATGCGCGCTCCGGGCCCCATCGACAAATTAATTTCTTGCTCTCGTCTACTTGTCGCCGAGGACAGGATTGTCACAACCTGCTGGCACAAAGTTTCTATATCGACTGCGGTTCGCTTCAAGGTGAAAGCGGAATCATCTAGTTCTGCCAGTTCCAAAATTTCTTCAACTAGCGATCGCAAAGAGCGGCTGCTGTCTTGGATCACGTCAATATATTCTTTTTGCTTGCTCGTTAATGGGCCATAAATTTCTTGTTTCAACACGCTTGCCATGCCGAGGACAGAAGTGAGCGGTGTGAGCAATTCCTGCGCTAAATTATTTAGCAGTTTTACCTTAATTGAGTTAGTAGACAAATCGATAGGTTTGTTAGTCATTGGTAATTTTTATTGGTTCATTGTCGATCGAGCGTTTGCGGTTCATTAGACCTATTCCCAAAGTTTATAACAATCTGTTTATAATTCACCACAAAAAAACCTAGTGAAGAAAAATATATATTCCTTCTTCGCAGGAAGCTCTTCCTTATCTGACTAATTAAGATTTAATCATTGCTTCTAAAGCTGATTGCAAGTCTTGAGTGAGTTCGGCAACTGCTAACCTGCGGCTGGTTTGATATCCCTCCCAACGATCGCTCACTGATATCGGTTCGCCCACGGTCATTTGTACCTGCTGTTTGCCCAACTTGGGGCGGCCGAAAGGATTTCCCCCTTTGATGCGAGCCAGTACGTCCCACAGCAGTAAAGTTGTTTCGGCCAAACGTTCTGCTGTTAGCTTTTCTTCGACGTACCTGCCAGTGACGGACACGAAACTTTCTACAAGTCTCATGTGCCACATCCGAAGACTTGCTTCTTCAGCGAGGCGATCGGCTAATCCTCTTTCTAAGGGAGAAAGTGCTGCAATATCTTTGATATCTTCTCGATAAATATACTCCCAGCCTGCTTGTTCAAGACGGCGGCAGCGGTCTATTAAACTGCCTTTGGGCTTTAAGTTGAAATATTCTTCTCCTACTTGCAAACCCACGTCTAACAGTGCTTTCAGTCGAGCCATCATTACTTCATTGCCAGAATCATTTCCCGTTTTGTTGGGGAGCGATAATGAGGTTAAAATAGATGTTTCTGGGTGTATTTCTTTATGATAAAAACGGCTGTAAAACTCTTCCATTACTGACAGTAAATGGCTACCCAGTCGAATCAGGCGCAGATATTGGAATTGGTGATTTTGGTTGTCGGGAGCTGGATTTGTGGTCTCTAAATTAGCGAGATCGGTGCGTTCTAATGGCGGCAGTCCGCAATCAATTTCTAATTGAGTTAAAAGTTTTTCTAGGGGTTGCCAAGGTGGATTGACATAGCGGTATTGAATGCCGATCGGCACAATTAAAACTTTTTCAGTGCGTCCGGCTTTTAGCAAATCTTCAACGCACCAGAAGCCCATTTGAGCAATTCCCGGTTCGAGGGGGCTAACTATTTCATTGTGACCGTTGGTGGCGCCTTCTGGGGCGGCGGCGATCGGGAATTGGCTGTTGACAAATAAATCGCGGGCCGATCGCAATCCGACGCGATCGATTTTACCGCGAACGATCGGAGTGCCACCGAGTTGGGAATACAGCCAGCCGACTCCAGCACCGGCCCACAGGGGAATGCCGCGATCGTAGATAAAGTGGGAATGTACCGGGAATTGCAGGGGAATGCCTTTGGCCCGCGCCGCCTGGGGAACGAGTTTCCAAATTAGTTGTCCCAAACAGTAGGGATCGTCTGAGTTGGGGTGGCGGAAGGCTAGCAAGAAGCGAACTTTCTGATTTTGAAATTGGTGGAATAGTTCGGCGAGGGTTTCGACGTTTTCGGCTTGAATGTGGCTGATATTCGTCCGAAATCGCAGCCACCAGGGGAATATTTGCTTACAACCTTGCATCACTAGCGGGTTGTAGGCTGGGGGTATGAATTCCAGCGGCGGCTGAACTTGGCTAATTGAATTGGGCATTTTGCGATTTTAAATTTTAGATTACTAGGCTGCGGTAAAAACTGCCAATTTTTACAATGCTAATGTTTTTTTTATTAACCGCAGAGGACGCAGAGGACACAGAGGAAGAGAGGAGATAGCAGGGCGTGTCAACTTAAGGTCAAAAGTATTGCCCGTCACGGATCGGATATCATGTCGAGTCGATCGACCACAATATTTTGTTCGGGGCGGGTTTACGGGATTTCTGGCTTATATTACAACTTGGGGGTGAACCCGCCCACACAAGAATTAGGATTATTTTACAGGACTCGATATGAAACCATCATCTTTTTCACCAAAAAATGGGGTTTGAAGCCCCGTCATAAGCTTGACGGCTTTAATTATAAAACTTTGTTAAAATATCTAATAAATCCTCAGCTAAAGTTTATAATTTAGACAGGCAAGTAAGAACAACCATCTACGTGTTGAAACGATTTCATAAGGTGAAACTCCTGGGTTGGATCGCTACTCGGCAATGCCGAGCCTGTCCAAACACGTAATAGTGAGTCGTTGAGCGTACCTAACTGGATTATTGATGGAATCAGAAAGCGATCTAAAAACAAAAGTAAGCGCAACAGCAATACTTCTCGTGCAAGTAGTTGTTTCGAGCGTGTAGATGCGATTTGACAGCGCGTTTAAGACTTAAGTCTTAAGAATCTCCGTGGCTTTAGCCCGGAGAGTGTCAACCCCCTGCCCTTGACAAGGGGGAGTAGGGGGTCAATCGATTTTAGATTTTAGATTTTAGATTTTAGATTAAAGGATTGAAGCATTGACCCCACGGATAAATTCGGGGGGCAAGTTTCATCGGATACACATTTTTTATTTCTGGACGGATAAATTCGGGGGCTTGTATCCTGGATGCTTTCGGTCAGAAACTCGACTAAAAACGAGATTTATCCTCAGTTCCAGCCTTCAACGCAGATTTTTGCACTCTAAAATCTAGAATCTAAAATCTAAAATCCTATTGTGCGGCTTCAAATATCATTTCCTGGAAGTTAATGACATCCGATCGCGGATCGCAGTGGGTGACTTTGACTTCTAGCCGATCGCCTATTGCCACCGATCGACCAAATCGCATTGCCAATTCTAAACCCAAATCTTCCAATAAAATCAATCCGAGATTGCTGTCTTCCCTCAGCCAGCGCAGCATTAAAGCTTCCCAAACTTCATCGGGGTTGCGCCGCAAATATTCCAATCCCCAATAGCGGTTAGTTTGGCGTTCGACGGTGGATGCTTCTTTAACTGCGGTGCCGAGACACATCACAATGTCCTGTATTTCTTGGGCCGAAAAAGGCAGTGGTTCGCCCCGCAGATGGGCTTTGATTTGGAAGTGAGCCAGCAAGTCGGTATAGCGGCGGATCGGGGAAGTAACTTGAGTGTATAATTCCAAACCCAAGCCCGCGTGGCGTCCGGGGGTCAGCCCCATTTCGCTGCGAGGCATACAGCGGCGCACGGCGCAAGCGCGGGCGGGGCCTGCGGGCACGGCTAGCAGTTCTTCATCGGGAGGGAGTTCGGGCTGTGGCTGATAGCGGTAGGGTATGGGCAGGCTATGAGCTTGACCGTAGCGGGCGGCTAGTTCGCCGGCTAAAATCATCATTTCGGCTACTAGCATCCGGGCTGTGGAGTCGTCGATGACGTGGATTTTGATGTCGTCGCCGTTGACTTTGATGACGGATTCTGGCATGAAAATGCTGATTGCGCCTTGGGCTTCCCGCCATTTTTGCCGCAGTTTTGCTGCAGAGGCGATCGCTGCTATTTCCGGTTCTGCTTCGATTCCCAACTCCAGCATTTCGTCTACGTCATCGTATGTCAAGCGGTAGGTGGGTTTTATGGTGCTGATGTGGATGCTGTAATCTTGAGCCGCGCCGATTTCGTCTAAGGTGACGCTGAAGCTGAGCGCGCTGCACTCTTTGCCTTGAATTAAACTCATCGGCCCGGTTGCCAAAGCTGGGGGAAACATGGGGATCATTCCCGTGGGCAGGTAAACCGTAGTGGTGCGCTTTCTGGCTTCGAGGTCGAGTTCGTCTCCGGGGGAAAGCAAGCGGGTGGGATCGGCGATGTGTATCCAGATCCGCTGCTGGCCGTTTTCGAGGAATTCTAAGCTGAGGCCGTCGTCGATTTCGGTGGTGCTTTCGTCGTCGATCGTGTAAACCTTGAGGTGAGTTAAATCGAGACGATTTGTGTCCGAGTCGGTTGGGGGATTTTCTAGGCAGCGTTGGGCCACTTCTAATACCTTTGCGGAGAATTGTAGGGGAATTTGGCTGCGCCGCAAAAACAGGTTTTCGTGGGTACTCCAGAGGCCGAGCTCGACTAGGAGGCCAAAGGCTGCTTCGGGGTTTTCGGATCGTTGTAAGCTGGCTAAAGTTTCTAAGGCTGGGGTGCGGTGCGTTGCTTCTTCTCCGAGGAGGGCAAAGCGTTCTAGGGCGTCGAGGCGAGTTCGATCGCTATTTTCCCAATCTACATTTTCTCCTGCCAGCCGCTGTTTGACTCGATCCCAAAATCCTTGGGATTCTTGGTGTCGCTGCTGTTCTACTTCTTGCTGGTGTTTGATTTCGGCTACTTGGGCTGCCGATCGCGGTTCGTAGCGATCGCCCTTTTGTTTAAAATACAGTTTGTCTGTTGATAACAAACAGTAAGCCGCGTAACACTGGGCCGCACTACTCTCAGAAAATAACAGCTTTGCCAGGGATTCGGGATCTGCTGTTTCTCCGTCACCGACTAAAAGTTCCCAAGCGACTTCCAAACTCGACGGATCTGAGTATGCTTCTACTTCTTTGAGAAATTTGGGAATATCGGAGGGTTTGTAAGTTTCTCCGACTACTTCGTAGGTGATTTGTTTGGGCGGTATGCTGTGCGGTTGACCGTTTTCGTCTACCACCACCCAGTTTTTCTTGCCGTCGGGGCGATCGGCAACTGCCAGACGGCGGTCGCCGTGCACTCTAAATTCTACTAACGTTCCCTTCTCCACTTGCCAGCTTTATATTTGAGATTTTGGATTTTTACAGTAGCCACTTATCGAGTTTCGAGCTTGCGATTTTAGATTTTGGATATTGGCAATTTTTCTGGTCAATTGTGAAAGTTAAAATCTCAAAAGTTGTTCTTTCTTCTTGCTTTTTTTTTAACTTTTGACTTGTGATTAAGACTTGCGCTGCGGCGACTCTTAACCCTATTTCACGATTATTTCGCTGCATTCTTGCTGCACTTTTAATGGCAGAAAGACGTTGTTTTCGCGCAAGTCTTATTCCCAGTCCAAAATCTAAAACCCAAAATCCCAAATCCTGTTAACCTTCTTGGTTTACGAAGGGCATCAAAGCTACAATTCTTGCTCTTTTGATGCTTCTGGTCAGGTCTCGCTGCTGTTTGGCAGTCAAACCGGTAATCCGGCGGGGCAAGATTTTACCGCGTTCTGTGACGTATTTTTTGAGCAAATCGACATCTTTGTAGTCGATCGGGTCTCCTGGTTTGATGGGCGAAACGCGCCGGCGAAAGTAAGTCATGGTTTGTTTTTTGTTGACTGTTGACTGTTGACTGTTGACTGTTGACTGTTGACTGTTGACCAATAACAACTGACAACTGACAACTGACCACTGATCTACTTGATCTCTTTGTGGGCAGTGTGGCTGTTGCAATGGGGGCAGAACTTTTTGAGTTCCAGCCGCGCCGTCGTGTTGCGACGGTTCTTGGTGGTGGTGTACCGAGACACGCCTTTTGAGCGTTTGCTTACGTTAGTACGGCACTCAGTACACTCTAGAGTAATTATGATGCGGACGCCTTTAGCCATAATTCTAAATAAATTTCGACTAATTTAAACACAATTTATTATCTTCTCACATTGCTCTGCACTTGGTCAAGCAATCTTCTAACTTTGATGTCGAGGGAGTAGCCGCGGCGGGTTCCGACGACCATCGTCCCGCCGATGCGATCGTGGAAAGCTTGGGGAAACCTTTCGCCGGAGTTGAGGGCAACGCTACAGTCGATCGCCAGGGGCAGCATCAGCAGCAAGACGGCGGCGTTGGTAGAGGTGAGCCCAGCTATACCTGCGAAGGCTAAGGCGGCGCAAAAGCCCAGCAATGCTTCGCGCTTGCACAGTTCTTGCACTCCGGGAGTCCGTAGGAATCTGGTATCGGCAACTTTCATGTCCAAAGCCCAGCGCCCAATACTTTGACCTTGGTTTTTCCTGACGATGGCTACGCGCAGGATCAGCCACAGCAAAACAAAAAATATGGTTTGGGCGATCGCATTATTGCCCAGAAGCAAACTGGGCAGCCAAACTGCGATTCCGTCGATGCAGAAGGCTGCTGCGCGGCGGCCGACGGATACTTTGGGAAGGAGGGGTACTAAATCGGAACTCATAGGCAAAAAGGTCGATCGCTACTAGCTACTTTTTCATATTAAGCTCTCGATTAATCGATCGGCATCAATGGCGCGTAACTCAAGTTCCAAGCCCACCGCTAATTATTCAAGCGGAAAATGGATTTTCGCCGATTCCCAACTGCTTTTTCGAGTTTTCCACCTCTTCCCAGAGTGCTTGTATCTGAGTAAATGCCTGTTCTACAGAGATTTTACCGTTAGATGTCAAGGAACTGATGTAACCCACTCGCTGAGAAAACTCTTGTAAATTCGCATTAAATACTAAATTCTCTGGCTTTACTTCACCGTAATAGCGAGTTTGAGGATATAAAAAATTTGAATTGGCTACCATTGCTTTAACCTCGCATGAAAACTTGTTTCCTGAACTAATCAATATTATTATAAACTGGGATTACCTTCTAAAGTTGTGCTGTAACTAGCAGAAATCCTGTGACATTTGGCGATTTTTTTTGTGATGGCAATTACACCGACAGATGAGGGTGACAAAAACCTCAGTAATTTCACATATACAAATTACGCAGGCGCGGTCAACAACCAGGTTTCTGCCTTAAGGCTTATAACTTCGGATTGGGTGTCCAAACCAGGTTTTTGTTAGTCCAGGACTGAGTTATTGAAATAAGTGACAAAAACCCCTGAAATGGATAATATTATTGCAGACATAAATAGTTAGAGTTTTAGTAGGAATCTGCGTAATGTCTCCCAATGCGCGTGAAGCGAAGCTATCCCGAAGGGAATCGCCCCGTCCCAAACCCCGGCTGAGGCAAGTTTTAATTAGACTTGCCATCACAGTAATTACTGCTATTATCGCCTTCAACATCCCTCACTCCTTAATCCCCATGTTTAAAGAACCCGTATCCCAAGCAACGCCCCCACCAGAAATCCAGAACGTGCTCGCCGGCAAGCGCAAAATTGTGACAGTGGGCGACAGCATCACCGAGGCAGGGAAATACCCCGGAGGTTACGTTTGGCTGCTGCAACGCTATCTGA
Source organism: Microcoleus sp. B7-D4 (assembly GCF_036705125.1). Taxonomy (NCBI): domain Bacteria; kingdom Bacillati; phylum Cyanobacteriota; class Cyanophyceae; order Oscillatoriales; family Microcoleaceae; genus Microcoleus; species Microcoleus sp. B7-D4. The sequence continues at coordinate 42,850 of NZ_JAUBTT010000047.1, read as the reverse complement.
GTGCTCTTTATCCCGATCGCCAAATCGAAATCGTCAACGCCGGAATCTCCGGTAACAAGGCGACTGATATGCAAGCGCGCTTCCAGAAAGATGCGATCGACCAAAAACCAGATTTAGTAATGATTAATGTCGGAGTCAACGACGTTTGGCACGCTTTCTTTGACTTCCAAAACCGTCAGTTTTATCCGCAAGGCAAGTTGCCCACGGGAGTGCCACTGGCAGAATATCGGGAGAAAATAACTCAAATGGTGCTGGCGGCAAAAGCCGCAGGAATTCGAGTTATACTGCTTTCTCCTACTCCGATAGGGGAAAATCTCGACGGCCCAGAAAATCGCAGGTTGCAAGAGTATATTGCCGCGATGCGAGAAATTGCCTTGCAGAATCAGTGCTTGTTTATCGATTTGAATGGGCCTTGTCGGGAAGTTATCGGCACGTATCAAAAGCACGCGGGCAAAACTCTGAATTTGTTAGCTGCCGATGGAGTTCACCCCAATCCATCGGGATATCGAATTATTGCTTTTACTATCTTGCGCGGTTTGGGCGTACCCGCAAAGGATATTGAGAATTTGGAAGTCACAAATTGAATCTTTGAATTTAGTTACGTGTTGACTGTTGGCTGTTACTTGAAAGTATCCCAGCTACCAGCCCCCTGATTAGTCTAGGGGGTAAATTCTTCAAATATAAAATCATTCAATCGGCGGATGATACCGCTTCAACCAACAGCTACCAATAATCACCAACGCCACCACAACTATAATTTCCGTCCAAAAAAACGAAAGGAAATCGCTGGCAGTTCCCACTGGTGGCACCCCAGGTTGAGCGTTGCGAATAGCGGGAAAAGCAAACAGCATCACAGCAGTCCAACTCAGCATTCCCACTTCCGGCAACTTGCCAGATTTCATAACTTTTAATGCTAGCAAAAGCGCCATAATTGACAGCACCCACATGATGACAATAATCACTAACGCAAAGAATTTCACCGGCAGCGATCGAGTTGCAGAAACATCGATATAAATAAAGATAGATGAATTCTCTTCCATCGGCTTATAACTGATGTCGAAACCGGGAACGTCGGCATGAAAATTAAATTGCAGCGGCACGGGATTCAGTTCAAAGGGAGCAAACTTTTTCCCAATCGAAGGCAACGGGTCAATCGAAATAGCTACTTTAGCAATGTGCTTGTCAAACGGATAATTATTAATTTTTCCTTTGACTAAGTTAAACTTCAATGCAGGGACAATCATCGGTTTGCCTTCTTTAAAGGTAATTTCCGAATCCGGTACATTGGCGCCGTTAACTGTCATTAACAAGTCTTGAGCCGGGTAAGTTGGCCCTTTTTTATAAATACCTTTGAGTTCAAACTGCAAGCGGGCTTCTAATTCGTTTTTAATGGGATCAACGGCAATTAATGTCATTTTAACCTCAACCAAGCCTTTGGACGCTACAGCGCTTTCGGGAGATAAATTATAAGGCTCTTGGGCGTTAGCATTGTGAGAGTAAATAGATAAGATAATTGCCAAGATTACGACGATACTGCAAATTAAAATAAGTAGTTTTTGGATAGGAAATTTGTTGACAGTTTGCATTTACTAGGTATTTTTATGTGTTAAATTGTTGTTAGTATTTCTCGCAGTCTCCGCAGTCCGCCAGGGGTTTAAACCCCTGGCTCATAGAAGACAGTCGGTTAAAACCGACTGAAGAAACCCGATCGATAATAAATGTTGGTTTTAGTCCTCTTTGAGAGGACTTTCGCTGTGAGCCGGGGGTTTTCAACCCCCGGCGGGCTGTGGCGAGCGGCGCAAGAACCAGGCGAATCAACGCGCAACTACGAACCGATAGGAAGCAGTACATTTGGTGTAAAACTGCCGTGCAAACCGTAGGGAATGTGCTGTTTTAAATGCAAGCGCGCTACAGGGCCTTTGGTGATGTCGCGAGCATCTAAAATCACTAAGGTCGATCGATGATTAGCTGCATCATACATTAAAAGCAGCAGCCAGCCGTCATCCTCAGCCGTTGCACCTTCAGGCGAGACGCCTGAACCACGGGGAACAAACACCGGTTCCCCCGCAAAACCGCGCGGCGCCGCACTCCAAATTTGCCTTTCACCAGTCACGAAATCCATTTTGAGGATAGCTTGCAAAGGAGCATTTCCAGTGGGAGCATCAGCAGCACCGATATACAGATATCGGTAAGGTTGTCCGACATTATTGGGATGCAAAGTGGGAAACTCGCAGCACCGAGTTTCAACAACTTGATGCTGTACGGTTTTGTCTTGCAAATTCAACTTAAACCGCCACAATTCGCCCGCTGGAACGCTGTCAAAATCAATCTCCCGAAAATCGCCGTCTGCTTCTACAGTGGGAAATGATTCGTAACAAACTGAATCTACAAAAACTTCGTCTCCTTCTTCCCATGCGTTGCAGTGGTGGAAGACAAAACAAGGTTCGGTTTCTAATATCTTCACCTCGTCAGTGCCGTTGCGGGGAATTAAAATTGCTTGCGTTGGCTTGTTTGGCGAAAATTTAATGCACTGGGATGCACTCCGAAATCCTAACACGAATGGTAGAGGATTAAATGAGACGGGATTTTGGAAGAATATGCAGTAATTCGGGGTAATTACCATGTCGTGCAGGAAGGCAAAACCCGGTATTGCATGGGCGTGACGCTGCAAAAGTTTGCCGCTTTCGTCGAATTCGTAAATAGTGATGGTACTCGACAAACCGGGCTTGACAGAAAAGTTTACTAATCTGTCTCCTTTGCCATTTTTCCCTTTTTCAATTCTGGGGTGGGCGGCGAAGGCTTCACCGGGTTGTAAAACGCCGTCTAGGGTATCTAAGCCGAGTGTTTCTAGGGTGCGTGGGTCGAGTCTGTATGGTTCTGCTGCTTCCCAAAGTGCTAGCAGTTTGTCGCCCCAATAAATGATGTTGGTGTTGGCAATGTTTTTGATTTTGACATCAAAGATGTTGGCAAGCGGGCCCCCCGGTTTCTGTGTGCCGAAAACGCCTCGGTGGAGGATTTTTCCGGCTTTTTGTTCGGCGATATAGCCTTCTGTGCGGACGAATCGGTTGCGGAAATGGGCGCGGCCTTCGGATATTGCGATCGCACAAATCATGCCGTCGCCGTCAAAGGGGTGGTGGATGCGCTGGCCGTTGACTTCCAATAATCCGGGCCCGTTGCGAAAGAATGTGCCTTGCAAGCCGGCGGGAATTTCGCCTTCTATGTTGTCAATCCAGTAATCGGATTCGTTGGGTTGGGATTCGTAGCCGCGCTGCCAGTCTGTGCGATCGTATGATACGTTTTGGGCGGCTGTTTGAGGTGCGGAAATTTGTAAGTTTTGCATTGGTGTTACGGGAGCGAATTTTTTAACCGCAGAGAACACAGAGGGCGCAGAGAGAAGGAAATTAGGAGAATTGGGAAACACAGTTAAATTCATCCGTGTATCCGTGTCAAAATCCGTGTGTGCCTTCCTTTATTTGCTATCTGCTGTGCGCCTTTGTGACCTTACTGTGGGTACTAAGTCGGGAAAGTATTCGGGCATGAAATGTTGTCCGCCTGGTTTGGAACTGCCCGGTTCTGGTTCTAATACGGGAAGAGACTTTTGAGAGTTTGGATCGCCGCTTTCTGTGCTTTCGGCGGGCAGCCAATTTAAGAACGGTAGGGGCAGAAGTGTGGACAGGTTTGTGATGATGACTAGCAGCCAGAGGTTATCAAAATTGCGATCGGTAATTCCTAGCAAGTGGGTCAAAAGTGCACCGCCTTCGTGGGACAAAAGTCCTGCTAAATTTGTGATTGACATCAGCAGCGCAAATAAAGTTGCTTCGACGCCGGGGGGACACAATCGCGCGGAAAGTACCAGCACCGGCATATAAGCAATTTGTCCGATTACTGTCAGGATCAGGCTGTCTCCGATGCTGAACCATTGATCGTCAATTCCTAAAGCTCGGTTGGCATGAGTTACTAATAATAAAGTAGTCATGCCCAAAGCAGTCGCAATGACGGTTGACCAGCCAAAAATTACTCGAAATGGAACTGTTTTGAGGAACCGCTGAAACAGCCAGACGCCGGCGAGGGCGGCAATGCTGGTAACGAGGCGCACTCGGCCGAGAAATTCTGGTTGAAAGCCTAATTCGTTGGTGGTGAAAAAGAAGAAGGCGGAGTCTGAGCTTGGGGTGGCTTGCCAGAGGAAGAGAAAGGCGGTGGGCAGCCAAATTGTTTTTTGGGTAACAGCTTGCCGCAGTTGTTTTAATTGGTCTTTGACTGTTTCAAAGTCGGTTCTTTTGTTGGTTTTTTCTTCGGCAATTAACCAAGCTGTTGCTGATACAATTAGCGGGAAAGATGCGGTGATTAAAAAGATAGTATGAGTGCTGAAGTGTTGCAGCAGGGAACCGCTGAGGTAGGCCGTAATTAGTCCGCCGAGGGCTGCAGCGCCCCAAGACAAGGATTGCAGGGAACCTGCGTCGGTAACGGATTCTTTTCTGGCCCTTTCGACTACCAGGGAGTCGGCGATTACGTCGCTGACGGCGAGGGAGAGGGAACTCAGGGCGATCGCCCCTGTAGTGGCAAGCGGTGTGTGTACAATTGTTGCGAGGCTCACCCATGCTGCAGTTCCCAGCAGCCCGGAGAGGACGATGTAAGGGCGTCTGCGGTAGCCGAATATTGGCAAACCGTCCGACATGAAGCCGAACACGGGTTTGATAATCCAAGGCAGGGCGACGACGCCCAGCATTGCCGAGACTTCTGCCGGACTCATGCCGAGTTCGTCTTTGAGAAAGAAGCTGACGGCTAAGCGGGCTAGTCCGAGAATGCCTTGGACGAAGTAAATCAGTAAGATGGCTATGAGTTCGGGGGTTGGCTCATTCCCAAAGAATACTTTTTCTTTTAAAGATTCTTTGAGTTTGCTGACGCCGGAGGGGGAAACGAGCATTTGAGCAATATTTCTTAATGAATCTCAATATTTATAACACATTCTTAATGGTTTGCGGGAACTGCCGGAGGTGGGATGCGAAAGTGAAGGGGAGGTGGCAGCTACTATAAAATTATGATGAGCTCGAATTAAAGGATTTTGGGTAGCAATGAAAGCAGAAATTAGAATTGTCTTTCTCGCAGTTGCTGGGATGTTAGGAATGGGGGCTAATTTAGCCTCAGCAATACCTGTTGCTAACAGGCAAGGTGATTATCCGGTGCCGCCTGCGAGACAGCGGGGCAACAGGCAGGTAAATTGGTTGGTTGTTGACTCTGATTCTAAAGGGTTGAATTGCCGGATGGCTCAGAGATTTCGCTCAATTTCTGTAGACGGTTTGGATGCGCCTGCTGAGTTGTTTGAAAGAAATAAACACAATGTTTCGCAGTGGCCTGTGGTGACTGTTTTTCGGCGGGGACAGCGCTTGGAAGCGGTGACGGGAAATAATGCAAATCAAATTATGATTGCTGACTCTCAGGGCAAACCTTGGCTGCCGATTTCCACGGATAAGGGTAATTGTTTTGTGCGGGCGAACAGCCGTTTTATTAAACCGACTCGGGAAAATCCTACTACTTTGAAACCTTTAGAATAAGGGACAATGGAAACAGGAAAAAAATCGTTAGGTCATACAATCTCCATGAAAACCGCGAGCAATTCTCAAATCCTGACAATCCAACTGTCTCCTGAAGACAGCGAAAGGCTTTTGGCAGAAGCAAAACGCCGTCGAGTTGATGCGGAAAGCCTAGCCTCTATGCTGCTGCACGATAGCTTAACCGAGCTAAATCCTGTTTCTTTGGCTGATATTAAATCTTTGGAAAAATTGTACAGCTTCCGGGGAGAAACAGAAATATTGCTGTTTCTGGAAAAATATCAATTTTTGATTCCCGTATTGCTGGAAGCAGCAGACAAAATTTGCCATTACTTCCCGGATGCTAAGTTATTTATTGAATGCGTGACTGACCCAGAAGCTGTCGAGGATTCTATGTTAGAATTAGCCATTTGCATGAACGTAACCCCAGAGGAAGCTGTTGACAAACTTAATCAGTTTCAAGATGAGTGGTGGTTAAATTTATCAGATAAAATACGACAGCCACTCTGTCCTATCTTAGAATATCCAGATGACTTTTGAATGGTTAGAATATCTTAATTTAGCTAGAGAACTTGTAGGTAAAGCAACTACCCCCGCAAATGAAGAAGCTAAAGTGCGTGCTGCTATCAGTAGAGCCTACTATGCAGCTTTCATTCAAGCCCGAAACTATTTACGGGATACCGAAGGACTTTCTATTCCAAAGACAGGAGAAGCTCACAGATACGTTCAGGAACAATTCGCTGTCAGTCCCGATCGCACTCGCAAGAAAATAGCAGAAAATTTGAGGTATTTGCGAAGCTATCGCCGAAAAGTAGATTATGATGATGCAGTACCAGGATTATCCGGTATTGCATTAATAGCTATTGGAATCTCCGAGAAAGTAATATCGGATTTGAGTAGTTTGTAAGTATAGAGTCCAGGGTTAAAATATATGATTATCGATCCTAAAAATGTGCCGGAAATAACGGGTTCCAAGTACCCTCAGCAATTTCAATCTGCTGTTTTGGGGAGAGTTAAAAAACGCTTGGGCGATGCTGCCGGATTGCAGAATTTTGGGGTAAATTTGGTGAGGCTGGCACCGGGAAGTTCTTCTGCTCTCAGGCACTGGCATACCCGTCAAGATGAGTTAATCTATGTTCTGGAAGGGGAAGTTACTGTGATTACAAATTCGGGAGAGCAAGTGCTGAAACCGGGTATGGCGGCGGGTTTTCCGGCGGGTGATGCAGACGGACACCATTTAGTCAACCGCACGAATTCAGATGTTGTTTATCTGGAAATTGGCGATCGCACTCCGGGAGATAGTGCCGAATATCCCGATGACGATCTAATTGCCAAAGCTAGCGATAATGGTTGGATTTTTACTCGCAAAAATGGCGAGGTTTATGAGGATTAAAAAATTATGAGTCAAGTGAATCTTTGGACTTCGGCGGAACACGCTTTGTGGTATCTTGCTAAAGCTGATGGAATTCCTCACCGCACTGAAGGTGAAGCGGTTTTGTTGGAGGAAGTGCCGAAAAATGTTAAGCGAATTCTGGATGTGGGTACGGGAGACGGGCGGTTGCTGGGTCTGCTTAAGTGCGATCGACCAAATGTTGAATGTGTGGCGATCGATTTTTCGCCGACAATGCTGGAAAAAGCCAGAATTCGCTTTGCTGATGACCAGAATGTCACGGTAATCGAGCACAATTTTGATGAATCCTTACCGGATTCGGGCAAGTTTGATGCGGTTGTTTCTAGTTTTGCGATTCATCATGTAGCAGACGATCGCAAACGTTCGCTTTACACTGAGATTTTCGCGCTTTTGGAACCGGGAGGCATTTTTTGCAATTTGGAGCACGTAGCGTCACCAACTCCCGCTTTGCACGAGAAATTTCGAGAGGCAATTGGTATTAGCGATTCGCCCGATGATCCGTCTAATAAATTGCTGGATGTCGAAACGCAACTGCGCTGGTTTAGAGAAATTGGTTTTGACGATGTAGACTGCTATTGGAAGTGGCGGGAACTCGCTTTATTAGTTGGGGTGAAACCTGTTTAGAGTATTTCGTGAAATTCCTAGATTAGGTAAGGACACGGCAGTGCCGTGTCCCTACAAATATCGCATACAATCTGTATGACTTGCGTGAATTAATTAAATTAAATCCGGTACTTTAGGTTTGATTCGGCGCTCGTACCAGTTCATTAGCGGGGTGGAAGTAATACCGTGCAAAACCACAGAAATTATGATTGTTGAAAAGGTAATCCAGGCAATTCTTTCCCCTGTTTCGCCTTCCAAACCCTTACCAAAAGCATAGGTAAGATAATAGATAGAACCGACACCACGAATGCCGAACCAGCCATAAAGCCAGCGGTTGGCGGGATGCAAAGGACTGCCGATCGTACTAATCCAAGCTCCCACAGGCCGGATTAAAAAAATCAACAATCCAGCTACTAAGAGGGAGTATCCTCCATAGGCCAACATAGGCTCTAGGCGCAAAAGCGAACCTAATAGTAAAATAGTTGCTACTTCCATTAACTTTTCTATGCGCTCGGTAAAGTGCAGTTGGGAAAGTGGCTTTTCTAGATTGTGGTAACTCCGCTGCACGACAATTCCTGCTACAAAAACTGCGAGAAATCCGTAGCCGTTGACTACTTCTGTGAGGGAATAGGTGAGCAGAATTGTGCACAGAGCAATGAAATCTTCCATTAATTGATCGGCCGGTCGATAGTGTTGGAGCCGGCGATCGATCCAGGTGACGGCTTTAGCTACTAAAATTCCCATAACGATACCTGCGGCGATCGCCCAAATCAAGTCAACTGCTACCCACTGCGAAAACCACTTCGACCAGTTGTTATCTTTTAGCGAATAAATGCCGAAATAAACAAAGGGAAAAGCTAAAGCATCGTTTAAACCGCCTTCCGATGTTAAACCAAAGCGCAATTCATCGCGATCTTTTATATGAGCTAACTGAACTTCTGAGGCCAAAACTGGATCGGTGGGAGCGAGAATTGCTCCGAGTAAAATCGCCGCGCCCCAATCTAATTTCACAAACCAATGACCGATCGCAGCCACAGCAAAAATCGAAATTGGCATTAAAAAACCGATCAGCCGCACTGTGGAATTCCAAGCCCAAAGTTGCAGCGGGCGATTCATTTTTAAGCCGCAACTGAACAGAGAAACAATAACTACAAATTCTGTGAGTCTTTCTAAAAATTGAGCTTCGGGACGCAACTCAATCAGCTTGACGCCGTAGGGCCCCAATCCGATACCGACAACTAGATAAATTAAGGCATAAGACACCGGCATTCGCGAGATCCATCCCGAACCCAAGGTGACGCTCAGCAGGAGGATGCCAATAACTAGCAATTTGAGAATGTAACTATCCACCATAGAGAGCACACTTTTAATCAGGTTTACCAAGTGCGATTCTGACAGATAAAAGCTTCTGCGGCATCCACCACCCGCTAGATTCACATATCCTCCGAAAGTTGCATTTGTTATACCAAATTGTTTATGCTTCTAGCCTGCGGCTGCGGGCTTTGTCTTTGGAACCAGTAAACTCCGTGACTTACAATCGCTCGGAATTGTTTATTGCATTCATCTGACTAATAACTAATAACTAATGACTAATGACTAATGACTGAGGACTAATAATCAATTAGAAAGACCACTTTTTTCGGTAGCAATGATATGCAAATCTACGTGTTTGAGCGATCGCACTAACTGTTGAGTTAAAGAACCCCGCAGCAGCAAATGCCAGCGGGATTGCTGGCTTTCGCCGATCACAATTTGAGTAATGCGATACTGTTTCGCTACCTCCGAAATCGCTTTGGCTATATTATTGCCGTTTACCCGCAAAAATTGCCCGTTAAATTCTTGACAAAGTTTCTCACAAGTTTCAACGTGCAAGCTTTCTGCTTTTGTTAAAAATCGGTCGGGATCGTTGACAAACACAGCATAAAATTGGGCATTCATGTAGCTAGCAATCCTCGCGCCCCGCCGCAGCAGTTGCAAGGAATTCGGATAAGTCGAGATGCACACTAATACTCGTTCGTGAATGTTGCAAGATTGACCTTTTAAAGTTGCTGCCTCGTCTTCAACATTGTCTGCTACTTCTCGCAGGGCAAGTTCTCGCAAAGCAATTAAATGACGGCGCTGGAAAAAGTTTTCTAAAGATTGTTCAATTTTTTCGGGAGCATAAATTTTTCCTTCTAGCAACCTTTCTTCTAAAGTTTCCGGCGTTACATCGACAACGACTATTTCGTCAGCATCTTCGAGGACGCGATCGGGTACTCGCTCTCGCACTACAACTCCGGTAATTCGAGCTACTAAATCGTTGAGGCTTTCTATGTGTTGAATGTTGAGCGTGGAAAAAACATCAATCCCAGCCTTGAGAATTTCTTCGACATCTTGATATCGTTTTTCTCGCAGAGAACCCGGAATGTTGGTATGAGCCAGTTCGTCTATTAATGCTAATTGAGGACGGCGTTCTATGACAGCATCCGTATCCATTTCGTTGAGTATTTTTTCGCCGCGCCGCATTTGTTTTTTGGGAACTATTTCTAGTCCCTCGGCTTTAGCTGCTGTCTCTTTCCGCCCGTGAGTTTCTAACAGTCCAATTACCACATCAATGCCTTCAGATTTGAGCGTGTGTCCTTCTTCCAGCATTCGGAAAGTTTTGCCGACACCGGGGGCCATGCCGATAAATATTTTGTGCTTTCCCCGGCGGGGGGTGCGATCGTAAGTGCGGTTCGGCTGGGCGTAAACCGCGTCTGGATTGTTGGTAAGTTCGCTAGAGTGAATCATAGCTGAGTAGTGGGTTGTCAGTTGTCAGTTGGCAGTTGTCAGTTGGCAGTTGTCAGTTGGCAGTTGTCAGTTGTCTGTTGTCTGTTGTCTGTTGTCTGTTGTCTGTTGCTACAAATAACTAATAACAAATAACAAATAACTCATAACTAATGACTAATGACTAATGACTAATGACTAATGACTACGGACAACTGACTACTGACTGTCAACTATTGTAAACGGTCGAGAGCCAAATTCAGTTTGAGGACGTTAACTCCCGGTTCGCCGAAAATGCCGAGAAATCTGCCATCTGTATTTTTGGCTACCAACATTTCTACTTGATTGAGATTGAGCGATCGCACCGTTGCTATCCGCTGAATTTGCGCCCTAGCTGCCTCTAGGCTAATGTGCGGATCGAGGCTAGAACCAGAGGTGTAGACTAAATCAGCAGTCGGTTTGATACCAGCTTTGTTGAGGCGATCTAATTCAACTTGCACTCCCTGAAAACCCTCTTTCTCATTACCTCGTTTCAGCAACTCCGAGTTACTGGGGGCCAGGTTGCTAGCACCAGAAACGCCTGTTCTTTGACTAACATTTTCTCCCTTTGTCGGATCGTAATTTTCTGTCGCAAAACTGCTGTAATTGGTGGTGCTGGGACGACCCCAAAAATATTTATCTGATCGGAAAGGTTGACCAATTAACGAGGAACCGACTACAACTCCCTGCTTAGTAATTAATAAGCTGCCGTTTGCCTGGGAATTAAAAGCAATTTGACCGATTGCTAGCAAGATTAAAGGGTAAATAATGGCTGTAATTCCCCACAAAACCAGGGTAAGGCGAATGGCTCTAATTATTTCTCTCATAAATTACCTCGCTCGGTTATTTGCTAAGGGTTAATTATTGACTAAAATCTTTCCGGCTGAAAGATGACTACAAACAAGTAAATAGAAAGGGCGATAATCACCAAACCCAGGAGACTTAAACCCCAGACAGCTTTTCGGGTCAAATCTTCGCCCGCCGCCGCGTATACAGCGGGGGCAATTATAGCATTGAAACACATTACTAGAAATAGCTGTACCGGGATTGGGTGGCGCTGCCAAAGCATTTGTGCTAACTCAATAATTTGTTGGAAATCTCTGGGAAAAATATCATTCAGCAAATCATTCCGTTTCATGAATTCTCCTTATTTTGGGAATAAATATCTGTCTTTCTATTGGATGATTTTTTGGAAAAAATCGAGGCAGAGCCTCTGGATCTGCGTTCCTCGGCAGAGCCGGGGAACGAGAATCATCCGTTACATTCCTCGACCGATCCGTTGCCGAACTTCTCTTATGCTAGCCCAACGGCGGCTATCAAAATATCAATAATTTTGATAGCAATAAACGGTGCGACGGCTCCTCCCAATCCGTAGATTAAAATGTTCCGCTGCAACAGTTTATTGGCGCTCAAAGGTCGAAACTTGACACCTGTTAATGCTAGTGGAATCAAAGCGGGAATAATCAGAGCATTGTAAATTAATGCCGACAAAACTGCCGATTGACCGCTGGCTAAACCCATGACGTTTAAAGCGCCAACAGGGGCAAATATTGCCGGAATAATTGCAAAATATTTGGCAATGTCGTTCGCTAGCGAAAACGTAGTCAGCGCGCCGCGAGTAATCAGCAATTGTTTGCCAATTGTAACTAAGTCAATTAGTTTGGTGGGGTCGGAATCTAAGTCCACCATGTTAGCGGCTTCTTTCGCGGCTTGGGTTCCAGAATTCATCGCGAGTCCTACGTTTGCCTGGGCTAGTGCGGGTGCGTCGTTGGTTCCGTCTCCCGTCATTGCTACTAATTTGCCTTCTGCTTGTTGCTGGCGAATTACATCGATTTTGTCCTCGGGAGTTGCTTCGGCAATGAAGTCGTCAACGCCTGCTTCATCGGCAATTACTGATGCTGTAATTCGGTTATCTCCGGTGAGCATTATTGTGCGGATGCCCATTTTTCGCAGTTGGTCAAACCGATCGCGAATTCCCGGTTTGATGACATCTTTCAAATAGATAATGCCATAGGTGTCGCTGCCTTGACAAACAGCTAAGGGCGTGCCTCCCAAGCGCGAAACTCGCTCGTAAGCTGCATCGAGATCCGGCCCAAAATTGCCACCGCGCGATCGCACAAAACCCTTCACCGCATCCACCGCACCCTTGCGAACCTCCGTCCCATCGGGCAAATCCGTGCCAGACATCCGCGTTTTTGCGGAAAAATCAAGCCCCGTGGCGTTGGTGCGATCGAAATTTACCTGTGCGCCCAAATTCTGAGCCAAACGGACGATCGACTTTCCCTCTGGAGTATCGTCAAACAGGCTAGCAGCAAGGGCTACACTCGCAACCTCCTCCAGCGAGTGACCGTTTACCGGAATGAACTCCTCAGCTAAACGGTTCCCCAGCGTGATCGTCCCCGTTTTGTCCAAAATCAGCGTATTCACGTCGCCGCAAGCCTCCACGGCGCGTCCAGAGGTCGCTATCACGTTAAACTGAGCGACGCGATCCATGCCCGCAATGCCGATCGCGCTCAGCAAACCGCCGATCGTCGTCGGGATCAGCGCCACCAGCAGCGAAATCAGCGTCACCACGCCCACGGGAGTTTTCACATAACTTGCGATCGGCGGAATCGTCGATACCACTATCAAAAACACCAGAGTCAGCACCGCCAGCAGAACCGTCAGCGCGATCTCGTTGGGCGTTTTCGACCTTTCGGCCCCCTCCACCAGCGCGATCATCCTGTCCAAAAACCCCTTACCTGGGTCAGCCATCACCCGCAGCGTCAATTCGTCGGAAAGGATGCGCGTACCGCCGGTGACGGAACTGGCGATGTCCGAACCCGGTTCCTTGAGCACCGGCGCGGATTCGCCAGTGATCGCAGATTCATCTACCGAGGCGACGCCTGCAATCACTTCGCCGTCGGAAGGAATGACATCGCCCGCGATCACTTTAATTTGGTCGCCGCGTCTCAGGGATGTCGAACTAACTTCTTGAATTGAACCGTCTGGTAGGAGTTTGCGGGCTGTCGTGTCTGCTTTGGTCGATCGCAGCGCATCTGCTTGGGCTTTGCCGCGCCCTTCGGCCACCGCTTCGGCAAAATTAGCAAATACCAAAGTGAAGAACAAAATTAACGTCACTAAGCCGTTAAAAACTACCTGATTTTTGCCTAAAACCGGGCCGAACAGCGTGGGGTCGATCGTTAAAAGTGCAGTCACAATTGTGCCTATCCACACCACAAACATCACCGGATTTTTTAGCATCACCCGCGGGTTTAGCTTGACAAAAGCTTCTTTAAAAGCTCTTTGATAAAGGCCTTTAGTATTTGCTTTCGGCGTGTGCTTGCGAGACTCGCGAGAGCCTCTGGGAGGTTTTTTTGGGGAATCGGGAGTAGGGGATGAGGTCATGTCGATTGGGGATTTTAATGAACCGCAGAGAACACAGAGAACACAGAGAAAGAGAAGAGTGAGGTTGAGGATTTTCGCTACTGAGGGGGAGGAGTTGGTGTTGTGGGTACAGCTATTGATGCTGGTTCAAACTTGCCGCTGCTAATTTCATATCCTTCGGCAATTGGCCCTAATGCCAAAACTGGGAAAAATGTCAGTGCGCCTAGAATTAAGATTACTCCTGCGGTTACGCTAGTGAACAAAACTGAATCGGTTCTGAGAGTGCCTGTTGTTTCGGGAACCAGTTGTTTGTTTGTCATGCTGTCAGCTAAAAGCAGCAGGGCAATAATTGGAATGTAGCGCCCTAACAGGAGGCTAAAACAGGTGCTTAAATTCCACCAAAGTCCTGTCGGGGCGGGTTGAGAGTCGGTCAATCCTTCTAAGCCGGAACCGTTGTTAGCTGCCGCTGAAGCGTATTCGTACATTACCTGGGAAATGCCGTGAAATCCGGGGTTGCTGATGCCGCTCAAACTGTCGGTAAATGCGAGGGTAATTGCACCGGGGATTAAAACTGCGATCGGGTGGATTAATAAAACAACGCTGGCTAAAACAATTTCCCGTTTCTCAATTTTGCGTCCCAAAAATTCCGGCGTTCTCCCCACCATCAATCCCGTGAGAAACACGCTCAAAATTGAGTAAATAAACAAGTAAGCCGTTCCCGTTCCCTGTCCGCCCCAAACGATTTGCAGAAACAAATTAAACAGAGTAGCAAAACCAGCGGGAGGCATTAAAGAATCGTGCATCCCGTTGACAGCGCCGCACATTGTGCCTGTCGTAGTCACCGCCCACAGTGCAGTCTCTGCCCAACCAAACCTAACTTCTTTGCCTTCTAAATTTGGCTGCTGCGCGCCCAGTAAATTATTAATTTGAGGGTTGCCGCTGTACTCGCCAAATGCTGCAATGCCAATCAAAATTACATAGATGGCAAACACCATCCAAAAAATCAGCCATCCCTGCTTTTTGTTATTGGCAAATCGACCGTAAGTGTGAATCATAGCTGCTGGTATAGAAACCATTGCTAGTGTTTCCAGCAGGTTGGTAAAAGGATTGGGATTTTCAAAGGGGTGAGCCGAGTTCATGGCAAAAAATCCGCCGCCATTTTCTCCCAGTTGTTTGATGCTTTCAAAGTGAGCTACTGGCCCGCGAGCTATTACTTGCGTGCCGCCTTCTAAGGTACGGGCAACTGCCGGCCCTGCTAGGGTTTCCGGCACTCCAGACATTAGCAAAAGTAAGGCAATTATTAAAGAAATCGGTAGCAGAATCCTGGTAATTGATTGAATTAAATCGATGTAAAAGTTGCCCAATGGACGACCTGTTAAGCCCCGAATAAAGGCAATGCCTACTGCTAAACCCGTGGCGGCTGAGGTAAACATTAAAAAACCCAGAGTTAACTGGGATAGATAACTGAATGTTGTCTCGCTGGAGTAATGCTGTTGGTCGGTATTTGTGAGGAATGAAATAGTTGTGTGCAGCGCAGTATCCCAGGTTGGGGTACTTAAGCCGGTGGCATTTAAAGGCAGCACTCCTTGAAGCATGAAAATTAGGAAAACAAATATGCCCATTGCTGCATTGCTGTAGAGTAAAGATCGCGCATATTGCCAACCTGTCATCGAATCTACATACCGGATATTGCTGGCTTTATAGATAATTTGTTCTAGGGGTTTAATAGCGGGGTCGAGAATGGTTGCTTCTCCCATGTACACCCGCGCCATGTAATTACCAAAAATAGGGGCGATCGCTACTACAATGATTAGCGTTAATACGATTTGAATTAATCCTTCAAGCATAACTGAGCCAATACTTTCTTAAAAGTGCAATCTGCTTTTAACAATCAATATACTTGCCGTTAGGATTTTTGATAATCAGCCCGCAGGTATAAGTTGCCGTTTACCCGTTATGCTTATATGCTTAGCTGCTATATATTTTCACTGATAGACAAATGTTTAAATATTTTGCACTATCTATGCTTGCAGATATAGATGTTATCTAAACGCTTGTTTTTGCGTCATAGTAGACAAAATTTTGGCGAATAAAAACCGCAGGGATAAGGCAGAGAGTAAAGTGTAAATATAAAATATAAAATGGATGGATAAAGGATGTTAAACAGCTTATTGAAAATCACAGACAACCAGGCAATTCAAGAGAAGTATTTGCGGGGCAGGTGGTCGATCGCAATTTTATTGGCGATCGTTGTAGTGCTGGAATTTACTACACCGTCGGAGTATCTGTTTAGGTATTTGTACACAGGGCCGATTTTACTGGCAAATTCGCGCTTGAGTCGGTTGGGTAAGTTGCAAATTACACTGGTATCGGCAGCTTTGACGCTGTTAAATTTGTTTTTTCCTCCTGGAGAAACGATCGCCCTAGCAACTGTAGCAAATAGATCGATCGCAGTCATGGCTTTAGGGGTGACGGGATATTTGAGCGATCGCAACCAGCAGTACCAAGAGACGATCGCGATCGCTAAAGCTGAGTTGCAGTCGCAGCAGCAGCTAGCAAGCATCCGAGAAGATTTTGTCTCTACTTTGAGTCACGACTTGAAAACGCCGATGCTGGGGGCTATAGAAACAATTAAAGCTTTTCAGTCAGCAAAATTTGGGAATGTCACCGCCAGTCAGCAAAAAGTTCTCGAAACAATGGCGCGATCACACAAAATGTCACTACAATTAGTAGAAACGCTGCTGGATGTTTACCGCAATGATGCCGAAGGTTTAAAACTGCAACTTGCGCCGGTAAATTTAGTAGCTTTGGCAGAAGAAGTAATCGCAACACTCATCCATTTGTCGGCGGCGCGCCGGGTTTACATTAGTATGAGTTACGGAGAGTCAGATTTCCGTCGTTCTTTGTGGGTAAATGGCGATGCGGTGCAACTCCAGCGCGTTTTTGTTAATTTGCTAACAAACGGCATCAACCATTCTCCTCGCGGTGGCAAGGTAGAAATAATCATGGAATCTTATTCGAGTTTTCAGGTGGTGAAAGTTATCGATAGCGGGTTAGGAATTACCGCCGATGAACTGCCCCACTTGTTCGAGCGTTTTTATCAAGGGCACAGCGATCGGCAAGCCAAAGGATCGGGATTGGGGTTATACTTGTCTCGCCAAATTATTGACGCCCACGGCGGTATAATTTGGGCAGAAAATAAGTTGCCACACGGTGCTTTATTTGGATTCCGACTCCCTGCTATCCCACAGAAATGAAACCAGCTTATCCATTACGAATTCTCCTAGTTGAAGACGACGAACTGTTTCGGTTGGGGCTGCAAACCAGGTTGCAGCAAGAAAGTTGCTTGCAAGTAATTGCCGAGGCAGAAGATGGCGAAACAGCAGTAGAATTGACTCAGGAATACTTACCAGATGTGGTAGTTCTCGATGTCGGTTTGCCGGGAATTGGCGGTATTGAAGCGTGCCGCCAAATTAAAGATCGACATCCAGCAATTCCGGTTTTAATTTTAACATCTCATTCTCAAAAATCCTTAATTGAAAGATTAATTGCAGCGGGAGCTCAGGGCTATTGCCTTAAGGGAATTGCGGCGGAAACTTTGGTTTTGGCAATTCGATCGATAGCAGCGGGTGCTTCGTGGTGGGATAAGGCGGCAACTGCGGAAATTCGGGCAGTTTTTGCTAATCCTGAACCTGTGAAAGTTGGGTCAAAATGGGAAGTTTTGGAAAATCCGCTGACGAAGCGAGAACAGGAAATCTTGGCTTTAGTTGCGGGGGGGAAAAGCAATCAGGAAATTGCACAAATATTGTACATTGCTCCGGGGACTGTGCGGGTTCATGTGCACGCGATTTTGCAAAAGTTAGAAGTGCGCGATCGCACTCAAGCAGCAGTGCTTGCTATTCAGAAAGGATTGGTAGCAGAAGAGCTTTTAGCGATCGAACCCTAAAAAAGCGAGTTGTGTACTGGAATTGTCGGTTTTTTAAAGGAATTATTGGCTAAACCCGCCCCTATCAAGAGGCTTCTGTTGCAGGTTCACGGGAAATTAGTATTCGTCTTGATTGTTAATTTTACTCATGACATTGAATTTGTGAATTTGCTAAGCTAGACAGGCCTTAATTTTCCTGCCGTCATCTAACCAAAGGTGTATTATGCCAAATTTTATCAGTTCAGTTTTTAGTTCGATCGCCTTTCTCGACTCTGCCCTTCCCGACAGCCAAACTCTCCACAACGGCATCGCAGCGGGGACAGAAGTTATTACCCTCGATGCGGCGCGGGATGGAGTAGCACAAATTACTGAGGCTCTAGCGAGTCGCAGCAATATCAAAAGCATTCATATCATCTCCCACGGCCGCCCCGCGAGTTTACTGCTAGGCGCGATCGAGCTAAACTTGACAAATTTAAAAACTTATGCTAAGCAATTGCAGCGTTGGTGGCGCTCGCTGGCAGACAGTGGAGAGATTTTGCTTTATGGGTGTGATGTAGCGGCGGGGGAAAAGGGCGCTAACTTTGTGCAGCAACTGAGTCAGCTAACTAAGGCAAAAATTGCGGCTTCTCGATCGCCGATCGGCAGTTCGGCTATGGGCGGAGATTGGGAATTAGATTATACAACAGGAGCCGTGTCATCTGGGTTGGCGATCGACCCAGCCACAAGAGCCACTTATCAATTTGTGTTCGGTTTTATCCTCTATGACGGCAAAGACACAAGTAACTTTCCAAACGGATCGCCTCCCGGTATCGGGACATCAGGTAGCACCAGCACCCAATTAGCTTACGGACAAGTACCTCTTCCCATACCTATTTTTCTCCCATTCGGTGGTGGTATCCTAGCTACAGGTGCGTTCTCGCCAAACACGGGCATTAATACTGCGAGCGTGACGGCGGCTAATAACACTACAGGCTATGCAGGCTACACCAACTACAGATACACTCCCGCAACTCCGACCCCGACGCCAGCAACATTTACTCCAGTCAGCGCAACTTTTCCCGCACTTGACCGCATCAACGGTTACAGCGTTTCTTTTCGAGTTGCAGTCACCGCTGAAAACAGTATTAGTAACGATCGGGCCGGTTTCAGCATCATCGCCATTAGCAGCGACGGTCAAAATGGCATTGAACTGGGTTTCACCAAGGGGAACTTTCCCCCCAACGGAGGTATATTTGCTCAAACCGGTGGTACACCAACATCAGCTCCCACCTTTACTCGCGGGGAAAATGCAGCTTTACCTTTTAACATCAACACTCCTACAGACTACAAACTCGTAGTTCAAGGCAACACTTACACCCTGTTTGCCGGCCCAACAGCAATACCAAACCTGACAAATCAACCGCTACGCAACTACACGGCATTTAATCCAGAAGCCAGTCAGCCGCGTTTACCCTACAATCCCTACAGCCAGCCAAACTTCCTATTTTTCGGGGACGCCACGGATCAAGCAAGTGCCGCTTTTACTCTCGGCCCCATCTCGGTTAATAATTTCCCGGTGGCCGCCACTGGCAGCTACAGCGTCCTGCACGACAAAGTGCTCAGCGTACCAGGGCCTACCGACGCCAACAGCGACCCGCTGACGACCACTGTAGTCACAGACCCAACCAACGGTACACTCACACTCAACCCCTTGGGCGACTTCAGTTACAATCCTAAGCCTGGCTTTGTAGGTAGTGACACTTTCACCTACAGCGTTAGCGACGGGGCTGCGACAGTCCCCG